>CADCOR010000176.1 GCA_902803055.1 uncultured Erysipelotrichaceae bacterium | reverse complement strand
ATAGATGTTAGCCTTCTTGGCTGCTGTAATGATCTGTCTTTCCGTACAATCCTTCTTGCCATAGGCAATGTTTTCAGCAAAAGTTCCCGAAAACAGAAAGACATCCTGCTGAACGATACCGATATTTTCTCTTAATGAATGCATAGTCAGATCTTCAATATCATGGCCATCGATCGTGATCATTCCCGAATCAGCGTGATAAAACTTCGGCAAAAGATGACAGATCGTGGTCTTGCCGCCGCCTGAAGGTCCGACCAGAGCTACCGTATTGCCCTTTTTGACTTCAAAACTGATATTATCAAGTACTTCACGATGATCTTCCGTATCATAGGAGAAACAGACTTTGTCAAAAACGATATCGCCATTGATCTTCTTGAGATCCCTGGCACCAGGTCTGTCTTCCTCCACCGGAAGATCGATTATCTCACAGAATCTTTCAAAACCGCTTATGCCATTATCAAACTGTTCCATCCACTGTACCAGCTGCAGGATTGGCGAAGTAAACATGGAAACAGACAGGATGAATGATGAATAATCTCCAAAAGTTATCTGGCCGTTATAAAGAAAGATACCGCCCGAAATAAGACACACAACATTAAAAACGTCCGTCACAAAGTTGGTTGCCGCATGCTGGATCGACATTGTCCAGACATGGCCTTTTCGTGCTTCAATGAAGGCACTGTTGCCAGTCTCGAATTTCTCCATTTCCTTATCAGAATTATTGAAAGCCTTAGTTATCCTGATGCCAGAGATAGAAGAATTAAGATTGCCATTGATCACTGACATCGCCACTCTTGATCTTCTCATCGATTCCATGTGCTTCTTTCTGACAAAAAAAGTAATGACAAACAGGAAAGGTGCACAGGAGAAAATGATCAGTGCAAGAGAGAGATTGATGCTGGTCAGATAAAAGAAAGAGAAGATCAGTGAGAAGGTCGTCATCAGAATCATCTCCGGACCATGGTGTGCCAGCTCGGATATCTCAAAGATATCATTGGTCATCCTGGTCATGATCTTGCCGGTCTCATTGTTGTCATAGAAAGAGAAAGGAAGCTTTTCAAGCTTATCAAACAGTTCTCTGCGCATATCAGCCTGAATATAGGTACCGACGACATGGCCATAATAATCCAGGATGTATTTCAAGATCATCTTGATGACGTAAGCAAAAAACAGACCCAGGCCATAAGTGATAATCAGCTGATATCTGCGATTGGGAATCAGATCATTGAGCATGAATCTGGTAATGATCGGATAGATGACTCCAGCTGCCGTATTGGCCAGACCACAGCACATGACAATGATAAAGGTCGAAAGATAAGGCTTATAGTAACGCGAGAATCTCTTTAACATGTACATATCCATCATATTTTAACATAACAGCGATAAAAAAATGCTCATCATAACTGATGAGCATTTTGATAAAAGTACAGATTGAGCTTATTTCAGGTTGTAATAAGCATCCTTGCCTAAGTACTGAGCAACAGAGCCGAGTTCATCTTCGATTCTGAGCAGCTGGTTGTACTTAGCAATTCTGTCAGTTCTGGACATAGAACCAGTCTTGATCTGTCCGGCATTGAGACCGACAACCAGGTCAGCAATTGTTGTATCTTCAGTTTCACCTGATCTGTGTGATACAACAGCTGTCATGTTGTTTCTCTTAGCCAGTTCGATAGCATCAAGAGTTTCAGTTAAAGTACCGATCTGATTCAGTTTGATAAGAACTGAGTTAGCGCAATGTAATTCGATACCCTTCTTGATGTATTCAACATTGGTAACGAACAGGTCATCACCGACTAACTGGATCTTGTCGCCTAAACGAGCCATTAACTTCTTCCAGCCATCCCAGTCGTTTTCAGCAAGACCGTCTTCGATAGAGATGATCGGATATTTTTCACACCAGTCAGCATACATATCGATCATTTCATCAGTAGTCTTGACACCCTGGCCGGATCTTGACAGTTCATACTTGCCAGTTTCAGCATTGTAGAATTCTGAAGAAGCTGGGTCCATGCAGATACCGAAATCAATACCTGGCTTGTAGCCGGCTGCTTCGATGGCAGCAACGATGAGTTTCAGAGGTTCTTCGTTACCTTCAGTGCAGTTAGGAGCGTAGCCGCCTTCATCACCGACAGCTGTAGAATAACCTTTGCCTTTTAAAACTTTCTTTAATGCATGGAATACTTCAGCAGACCAGCGGATAGCTTCCTTGAATGAAGGAGCACCGTAAGGCATGATCATGAATTCCTGCATATCAACTGTAGAGTCAGCATGCTTGCCACCGTTTAAGACGTTGAGCATCGGTACTGGTAAAGTCTTGCCATTAACACCACCGAGGTATTTGTATAAAGGCATGCCATAGAAGTCAGCAGCAGCTCTTGCGCAGGCAAGAGATACACCTAACATAGCGTTAGCACCGAGTTTTGATTTATCCTTAGTGCCATCTAATTCGATCATTGTCTTATCGATCAGAGCCTGGTCAGTTACATCATAACCGATCAGAGCTGGAGCTATGATTTCATTAACGTTGTTGACTGCAGTCAGAACACCCTTGCCTAAGAAACGGCTCTTATCGCCATCTCTGAGTTCCAGAGCTTCTCTTTCGCCTGTCGAAGCACCAGAAGGTACCATTGCACGGCCGAAAGCACCTGATTCAGTAGCTACTTCAACTTCTACAGTTGGGTTGCCACGTGAATCGATAATCTCACGAGCATAAACATCAATAATTGCGGACATAAAGTTTTTCTCCTCCTATTTAGTTGCGTCAATTATTTCCTTAAATGATTCGACTTTTAATGAAGCACCACCAATGAGCGCACCATCGATGTCTTCACAAGCCATATATTCTTTGATATTGTCAGGTTTTACTGAACCGCCATACTGAACACGGACAGCCTCGCCTGTAGCTTCATTGTAGAGAGCCTTAACTGTATCTCTGGCGAGCTTGCAGCAGTCTTCAGCGATCTCTTTTGTAGCAGATTTGCCTGTACCGATAGCCCAGATTGGTTCATAGGCAATAACCATCTTGGCAACTTCATCAGCTGTTAAGCCGGCAAGTGAACCAGCCAGCTGTGTTTTGATGACATCAGCAGTATTGCCTGCATCGTATTCAGCTTCAGTTTCACCGATACAGAGGATTGGAATAATGTTATCAGCGAGAAGTCTCTTGGCTTTTAAAGCACAGGCTTCATTTGTCTCGTTGTAATATGTTCTTCTTTCTGAATGGCCAATAATGCAGTATGTGATTCCGACTTCTTTGAGCATCGGAACAGATACTTCACCAGTATAAGCACCAGAATCCTTTTCATTGCAGTTTTCTGCAGCAATGATCAGATTTTTGGCATTCTTGACACAGACATCAAGGTCAACATAAGGAGCACCTACACCATAATCAGCGGCTTCGTTGCCAGTCAACACTTCTTCAATACCCTTCATGAAAGCGAGTGCTTCTGAAGGAGTCTTATTCATTTTCCAGTTACCGACAATAATTGGTTTTCTCATTTTTTCTCCTTATTTTTCGTTAATGATATCAACACCAGGTAAACCGTTGCCCTCTAAGAATTCCAGAGAAGCACCACCGCCTGTAGAAACATGCGATACTTTATCAGCAAAGCCTAACTGTTTGATCGCAGCAGCAGAATCACCGCCGCCGATGATCGTTGTGCCTTCGCATTCAGCTAAAGCTCTGGCAACTTCATTTGTACCAGCTGCTAAAGTCGGGTTCTCGAATACGCCCATTGGACCGTTCCAGACAACTGTCTTGGCTGCTTTGACTTTCTCAGCGAATAAATCAGCTGTCTTAGGACCGATATCTAAGCCTTCCTTATCAGCAGGAATATGATCAACATCGACTACTTCTGTTAAAATCGGAGCATCGATTGGATCTGGGAAGCTGTCAGCGATAACTGTATCACAAGGCAATAAGAGTTCTTTGCCAAGCGTCTTGGCTTTTTCCAGCATTTCCTTGCAGTAGTCGAGTTTTTCATCATCAACTAATGATTTGCCGACTTCCTTACCCTGAGCCTTTAAGAATGTATATGCCATGCCACCGCCGATGATCAGGGTGTCACACTTTTCAAGCAGATTGTTGATGACTTTCAGCTTGTCAGCAACCTTGGCACCGCCTAAGATTCCAACAAATGGTCTGACTGGATTTTCAACAGCATCACCAAGGAACTTGAGTTCTTTTTCAACTAAGAAACCGGCAGCACTTGGCAAATGAGTAGGAATACCAACAGTCGAAGCATGAGCTCTATGAACAGAACCGAAAGCATCTTCAACGAACAGATCACCTAATGAAGCCCAGTATTTGCCAAGTTCTTCATCATTCTTGGATTCACCCTTTTCATATCTGGTGTTCTGCATCAGAACGACTTCGCCTTCCTTCATAGTGTTGACTGCATCTTCTAATTCAGCACCCTTTGTTGCATTCACAAAGATGACTTTGTTGTCAGGGAGATATTCCTGAAGCTTCTTGGCAACGATGCACATATCGTTTTTCTTCTTGGCTTCAGCGATTTCTTCTTCTGTTTTCTTATAGTCTACCTTGCCTAAATGAGACAGCAGGATTACTTTCGCGTTGTTTTCAAGCAAATATCTGATAGTAGGTAAAGCAGCGACAATTCTATTGTCATCGGTGATTACATCACCCTTGTGCGGAACGTTGAAGTCAACTCTGACGATGACTTTCTTACCCGCAACCTGTAAGTCTGTAACAAGCTTTTTAGCCATAACAAAATTCCTCCTGAATTACACTCTAATTATATCATTCCGGATAATAAAAAGAAGGCCGAATTTAAGCCTTCTCTTCACTATTTTGATCGTTTTCCTGAGCCTTCTTGCGACGGCCTTTTTCTTCAATGCCGTATTGAGCGCATTTACGGGCGTATTCGCTCTCTGCCGCATTGAGTTCTTTTAAAATTTCTTCTAAACTGCGCATAATCCACCTCACACAATTCACAATTCTAGCATAATTTCGATAAAATAAAATCATGTATCCGCAAGAAGAAACAAATAATACGCTGATCATCGAAAAATCACGTTTCATCTGTTTTCTCAAACAGGTCAAAACTGAGCAGGAATACCGCGAATATTTAAGCGAGATCCGCAAAAAATACTATGATGCCTCCCATGTGTGTTCAGCTTTTATCTGTGGCGGCATCAGAAGGTCTTCTGATGACGGCGAGCCTTCCGGAACTGCTGGCGCACCGATTCTGAACGTCATGGAGAAAAACGGTCTGGATCAAAGCTGTGCCCTGGTCGTGCGCTATTTTGGCGGCATCAAACTGGGGGCCGGGGGACTTATCAGAGCTTATTCAGGAAGCGTCAGTGAATGTCTGAAGAAAACTGTTTTATGTGAAGACTGCGTTTATCCCCGCTATGAGCTCAAACTAGATTATGAAAGTGCCAATCGCATTGACCATTATCTCAGAAATAATGCCATCGCCCTAACGGCGGATTATGATACAGATGTCACCTATCGTTTCGCTCTTGATGATGAAAGAAAAATCGAAAAGATCAAGGAATTCACCAAAGGCATCATTCCGCAAATTATAGGTGAGGAAACTGTTCAGAAAGTAGTAAAATAAAAATATGAAAGTGATCAATCAATATATCATCTTTGTCTATGTATTCTTAATTTCTGCGATTATCGTACTGTTTTTTGATCTACTTTATCATCTGATCAGATTGATGAAGACAACAGTCAAAGATACCGCCGATAAGATAAATGTCGTCGCTGATGATGTACAGAGGATGAACGATACGACAGATAGGATCGCCAAAACCGGTGAGAGCTGGACTTTCTTCCTTTCTGTCTATGCGGTCTATCTGATCATCAGGGAAACGATCAAATATTACCGAAGTGAAAGATCGCTCAGCAGATCCTTCGCCAAGGCAGCGATTAGACATGCCGGTCAGCTAGGCAAGATAAGGATCTGAACTTAATAATCCAATTCAAAAAAACAGCGGAATCTCACTCACAAGATTCCGCTTTTATTTATCAGTTTATTTGGTACCGTAAATTCTATCACCGGCATCACCCAGACCAGGAACGATATAACCGATGTCATTGAGATGATCATCAAGAGCTGCCAGATAAAGGTCGACATCCGGATGAGCTTCGCTGAAGGCTTTGACACCCTCCGGAGCACCGACCAGACAGACCATCTTGATGTTTTTGGCTCCTCTTCTTTTGACCATGTCGACAGCTGAGATAGCACTGCCGCCAGTCGCCAGCATCGGATCAAGAACAAGAACAATGCCGTCTGAGAGTTCCTTAGGGAACTTGGCAAAATATTCGACTGGTTCAAGCGTCTTTTCATCTCTGTAAAGACCGATAAAACCGACTTTAGCAGTTGGGATCAGATCCATGATACCGTTTACCAGACCCATGCCGGCACGCAGGATCGGAACAAGTATGATCTCTGTGCCAAGGACCTGTGTATCACAAGGACCCATCGGCGTTGTAATATGAATATCCTGCATAGGAAGATCACGGCAGACTTCATAAGCCATCAGGGAAGCGATCTCATCAAGGTTCTCTCTGAAATCCTTATGTCCGGTAGTTTCCATACGCATGAATGTCAGCTTGTGAGTAATCAGTGGATGATTTAATACGGTTACCATAAATAGACCTCCTAATTTCCTTTTTCTATTATACTCATATGTTTTTGTTATTAAAGCAGAAAAAATAGAGATTTCTCTCTATTTTTCATCATATGTAAAAGCAATGTCTTTTTTAACGATATCCAATACCTCAATGAGGTCACTTATAGCTGTATTGGAAGCGGCTTTCATTTCTTCAAAACG
This sequence comes from uncultured Erysipelotrichaceae bacterium, assembly GCA_902803055.1. Classification (GTDB taxonomy): domain Bacteria; phylum Bacillota_I; class Bacilli_A; order Erysipelotrichales; family Erysipelotrichaceae; genus Colivicinus. The sequence goes on along the minus strand of CADCOR010000176.1, from coordinate 16,606 downwards.
CTTTTCATCATTGAGATAGGCAACGCGATATGCTCCGTAATTATAGCCGCAGCCCATATCCATTAAAGAATCACCGACCATGATCACTTCTCTGTTCCACTTGTTTTTATTGACCAGTTTGAACAGTCCTTCCGGATCCGGCTTGAGCTTTTCGACATCCTTTAAGCCGCAGACATCATCAACATATTTCTCTAAATCAAAGGTGTTGAGGATATCTCTGATGCCTTCGTTGGAACGGGTCGAAATGATTCCGACCTTATAGCCCTGTTCATGTAAAGTCTTAAGCACCTGTTCGCAATTTGGCAAAGGATGATTGCTCTTGGCGGCTACTTCGACCTGACGGGCATGATAGTCCTTGTACAGTGTGTCATAATCGACACCTGGAAAATACTTCGGGAAAAGATCACGCAAAGCCGGACCAATGATCTCATTTCTGATCTCATCAGTAAACTTGTCTTCGCTTGAATACTTCTTGAACAGATAGCGATAGCCTTCCTCTATACTCTTGGTCGTATCAACCAGCGTGCCATCAAAATCAAAGATGACCGGAGGTTTATACTTCATCAGCAGTTTCTGAAAAGCACCGAAATAACCCAGTAAGCCAATGATCAGGAAAGCGATCGAAGTCAATTGAGCCATCTTGAAATTGCCGAAATAAAGCGAATCAGTCCTTCTTCCTTCGATGAAGAAACGGATCACACCGTACCACATCAGATAGGCATAAGCCAGATCTCCGCGCTTGTTCTGATATTTCTTCAGGACAAAATGAATAAGTGCCCAGCCAAACAGGCAAAGCAGCGATTCATAGAAGAAAAGCGGTTCATAATAATGGCTATTTATATACATGCCATCTTTGAGGAAGGAAAGGATGCCATTGAAAAATTCTTCGCTGACTTCCCCGCCATGACACTCTTTATTGACAAAATTGCCCCAGCGTCCGATACCCTGACCGATCAGAACATTTGGCAAAGCGATATCAAGCAGTTTCAAGAAGGAATAGCGGTTCTTTTTGGCATACCAGCAGGCAAAAACAGCTCCAAACACAATGCCGCCCTGAATCGCAAGTCCGCCGTCCCAGACTCTGATGATCTCAATCGGATCAGAGAGATAATAGCTGAAATTATAGAAAACGCAGAACCAGATTCTTGCCCCGATGATGCCTGCCCATAAAGTATAGACAAAGAAAGAATCGAAGAATTCTCCGTCAATATAACGGGCTTTGCGCACATCCTTGCGCGAAACATAATATGCCAGCAAGGCACCTGTCATGATCAGGACTGCATACCATCTGATCGAAAAAGACAGTGAGCCCAGCTTAAATGCCAGAAATGTCTGGGGATCGGGAAAAAACTGCATGATTAACGTCCACCTCCGTTCGCTTTAAGTTCTTCATGATAACGGCGTTTGAAATCCTCATTGGAATTAAAGCCAAGCTTATCAAGCAGATAATTGGAAACTGCCGCCTCAATGATGACTGACAATGACTTACCTTCAGTGATCGGTATCGTCAGCATCGGCACATCAAGACCCAGGATATTTCTGGTCTCATTGATCGGATTAAGGCGATCAGTTTCAATCCTCTCATCAAATTTAACCAGTTTGATGACAAAGTCAAGCTGACATTTGTTCAGATAGGAGTTGGCGCCAAACATTCTGGTCACATCAACGATGCCAAGACCTCTGATCTCCAGCATCCTTTTCAGCAGTTTAGGAGCTGTACACATGATGTTGGTATGAACGCGAGTTACATCGATGCGGTCATCCGCCACCAGCATGTGTCCGCGGTTGATCAGATCAAGCGCAAGTTCGGATTTACCGATACCGGATTTACCGGTGATCATGATCCCCCTGCCATAGATATTCATCATGACACCGTAAAGATTATCAACAGGTGCCAGTTTTTCCGAAAGAAAAGAGACGATGTCGACGATCAGCTGATAGGTCTTGCCTTCATAACGGAAGATCGGAAAATCCTTCGCATTGGCCAGATCGATCAAGGAATCCATACCGGCAAAGCCTTCGGAAAGAATGATGCATGGCGTAAAGGAGTCAGTAATGATCTCAAAACGCTGCTTTTGCGTATCGTAATCAAAGCTGGACATGTATTCGTATTCCTTGGTACCCAGAATGACAACTCTCTTTAAATCGTTCGACTCAAAATAGCCCGTCAGTTCCAGACCAGGTCTGTTGATATCCGGAGCAATGATCCAGCGGTCCAGTGAATGATCTGAACCGGATAACTGTTCCAGACCGAACTCTTCTTTAAGACTGCGCACATATACACGTTTATTCAGTTCTTCATTAGCCATGTTTATCTCCTAATATCTTTTTAAGATACTCTCCCGTATAGGAATCAGCCGCCTCAGCAACTTCTTCCGGAGTGCCGATCGCCATGATCTGTCCGCCATTATCACCGCCATCCGGACCCAGATCGATGATATGGTCTGCACATTTGATCACATCGAGATTGTGTTCAATGACGACCACTGTATCGCCATTGTCAACGATGCGATCAATGATCCTGATCAGTTTCAGCACATCATCCATATGTAAACCGGTCGTCGGTTCATCGAGTACGAACATCGTCTTGCCGGTAGCTTTTTTCTGCAGTTCAGAAGCCAGTTTGACGCGCTGTGCTTCACCGCCGGAAAGCGTCGTCGCCGACTGGCCGAGTTCTATATAGCCCAGACCTACATCGTACAGAACCTGAAGCTTGTCTTTGATCTTCTTATGATTCTTGAAGAATTCCAGTGCTTCCTTGACACTCATCTTCAGCACATCATAGATGTTCTTGCCTTTATATCTTACTTCCAGAGTTTCCGCGTTATAACGCTTGCCATGACATTCTTCACATTCGACAAAAACATCAGGTATAAACAGCATCGAGATCCGCTTGACTCCATCGCCATAGCAGGCTTCACATCTGCCGCCTGGCACATTGAAGGAATAGCGGGATTTGGTATAGCCGCGTTCCTTGGAATCAGGAGTCATCGCATAGAGATCTCTGATGTCGTCAAAGACGCCGGTATAAGTTGCCGGATTGGAACGCGGTGTACGGCCGATCGGATCCTGAGTGATATAGACGATCTTATCGATGTTCTTAAGACCCTCGATCTTTTTGACCTTGCCCGGTCTGATCTTGACGCGATCAAGCGCCTTCATGATCGATTTGGTCAATGTTTCAATGACCAGCGAAGACTTGCCGGAACCGGATACGCCTGTCACACAGATGAACTTGCCCAAAGGAATTGTCACATCGATGTTTTTGAGATTGTTTTCCTGTGCCCCGATGATCTTCAAAGATTTGCCATTGCCTTTTCTTCTCTTTTCCGGCACCGGAATCTGTTTACGGCCCGACAGATACTGACCGGTAATGGATTTTTCATCATTGATTATTTCTTCAGGCGTACCCGCAAAGATAACTTCACCGCCATCCTTGCCGGCCCCTGGTCCGATATCGACGATGAAATCAGATTCGCGCATCGTCTCTTCATCATGCTCAACGACGATTACCGTATTATCAAGATCGCGCATCTTTTTCAAAGTGGCGATAAGTTTGGAATTGTCTTTCTGATGCAAACCGATCGACGGTTCATCCAGCACATATAACACTCCCGTCAGAGCTGAACCGATCTGGGTCGCCAGACGGATACGCTGGGCTTCCCCGCCGGACAAAGAACCGGCGATGCGATTAAGACTCAAATAATCAAGGCCGACATCCTTAAGGAAACGCAAACGTGCCTTGAGATCATGCAGAAGCGTTTTAGCTATTTCTTCACGCATCGGATCAAACTTGAGCTCATCAAGAAAAGCCACTGCCTGTTTGATCGACATGCAGGTAAACTCATATATATTTAATCCACCGACTTTAACGGCCAGGACTTTATCATTGAGCCTGGCACCATGACAGGACTTGCACTCGGATTCAACCATAAAGGAACCATAGTATTCCTTGCCGAACTTGGATTGCGTTTCTTCAAATCTTCTCTCGATCAGGCTTTTGACGCCTTCGATATAACCGGTCTTGTTGTAGGTCGTACCGCCGCTTGAGGTCACGGTATATTTTATTTCTTCATCTGATCCGTACAGGATTATCTGCATTTCTTTCTTACTCATTTTGTTGAGCGGTTTGGTCTCAGAGATGCCATAATGCTTCAGCAGCGTCGCAAAATTCTGCCATTCAAGATTATTGGTACCATAAATGTTCTTGTAATATCTTATACCGCCTTCAGAGATCGAAAGGCTCTTATCCGGCATCAGATAGTCTTCATCAAGACTCATCGTCACGCCAAGACCCTTGCACTCTTCACATGCTCCTAAAGGAGAGTTGAAAGAGAACAGCCTTGGTTCAAGCCGAGGTACTGTAAAACCGCAGTGCGGGCAGGCCTGATGAGCGGAATACAGATCCTTTTTGTCTGAATGCTTAACGATGCATGTGCCATCAGAAAGGCGCAAGGCTATTTCCAGAGAATCGTTGAGTCTTGTCTCAATGCCATCCTTCTTGACGATGCGGTCGACAACTACTTCTATATTGTGGCGTTTGTTTTTATCAAGTTCCGGCAGTTCATCGATGTCGTACATCTGATCATCGGCATAAATTCTTAAGAAACCGTCTTTCTTGTATTTTTCAAAGAGATCCTTGAAGGTACCCTTCTTGTTTGTAACGACATTGGCGAGGATCTCCATCCTCTCCCCATCGGGATAGTTCATGATATTTCTGACCATCGAAGTGATTGTCATCGCTTCGATCGGGATATTGTGATTCGGACAGTAGGCTATGCCGCAGCGGGCATATAAAAGACGCAGATAATCATAGATCTCGGTAATCGTTGCGACCGTTGAACGCGGGTTGTTGGAAGTCGTCTTCTGATCAATCGCAATAGCTGGCGATAAGCCTTCGATCACATCGACATCCGGTTTATCTACGCCGCCGAGAAACTGACGGGCATAGCTTGAAAGCGATTCGACATAACGGCGCTGTCCTTCGGCATAGATCGTATCAAAGGCCAAAGAAGTCTTTCCCGAACCGGAAAGACCTGTCATGACGATTAATTTGTTGCGGGGCAGTTCCAAAGAAATATTCTTGAGATTGTTTACTCTGGCACCCCGGATTATGATCTTATCATTCATCGCGTGATCCTGTTCTTGACTCTATTTAAAACCATATTAAGTTTAGCTGCACTTTTGCCTCTGAAGCCCTTAACTCTTGATAAAATACCGCGGGCATAATCAGAGAAGATACCGAAAGGTCTGTAGATATACTTTCTGCCGCTGTTTTCCAGTTTATCGAAAGCTGAATAGAAATAGCTGTTTATGCCTTTGGATTCATCTGTCACACTGCCGATTATCTCATCCATATGTTCATTGATCCTGTTTTCCAGATTCTCGACACGGGAGATAAAGGTTGACAGGACACAAAGGGTCAAAGTGAGGTCAGCCGTAAAAATAAACACCATGATCAGACTGATGATATCTCTTAACAGCTGCGGGATCTTCTCAATGACAGGCAGAAGATATGGATTGATCAGATACATGATAACTAAACCCGCAAGACCAAAACCCAGCGAAGCAGGCAGACAGATGCGGCCATTGATATTCAAAGGGGATTTTGAATAATCCCACCAGTAGGCATGGAATGCTTTTTCCAGATAGTAGTGAACCAGATATTCCACAACAGCCGAAAAAACAACTGCAATCAGAAAGATCGATAAAGGTGTAAAATCTTTGATCACATAAGTGAAAAACAGTGTACCGGCCAGAGCACAGCCGCCATAGATCGGAATTACCGGCCCATAGAGAAAACCGCGATTATCCCACTTCCCGGTCCAGATGATCATTGCCAGGCATTCATACAGATAGCCGATAAATGACATCAGCATGAAATAGATCACATATGTGCTTACCATCTGTTGAAAGTCTCCTTCAGTGCACAGATCTTATCAGCCATGCATACCAGCATCGCTTCTTTGGAGCGCGGCATATGTTTGAAAGTCAGAGGCCACATGTGACATTTGATGACTTCCTGGGTCTTTTTATCGATACCAAAATCCTTAACCGCATTTTCACAGGCCTTCATGGGATGGGTAAAGCCATGCATCTCCAGCAGTTTATGGGTGAGCTTGGCATCATGCCAGTCATAAAGATAGAAATCATGCAGCAAAGCTCCTACCAGAAGCACTTTTTTATCCGAATTGAAGCCGAATTTCCTGTCAAGGTAATAAGCCATTTTCGCTACTGCCAGACTATGTGAAAGAACGCTCGTCTTGCCATGAGCGGAATATTCATTCATCTTTCTGACTTTTTCATCATCCAGATACTCTTTCAGATATGAAAGAATCTCCAGATCGGCCGCCTTTTTTTCTTTATTCATGAATTAAGCCTGATTAAATTATAACCTATAATCTTCGTTTGCCAGCTACTTTGCTTAATGATATATAATCGCGATGATATAATGTGTTTATGTGTGAAAATATAGTCAAACTGAATTATCAGGATAAACAGATCTATCTGGTCAAGACCGCTCATGTATCAAAAAGTTCAGTTGAAGATGTCGAAAGATGCATTGACGAAGTCGATCCCGACTCGATCTGTATTGAGCTGGATGAACAGCGTTATGAAAAAATGAAAAATCCCGACCAGTGGCGGGAAACCGATCTGGTCAAGGTCATTAAAGACAGGCAGGTAGGATTCCTGCTGGTCAATCTCATCCTTTCGTCATTCCAGAAGCGCATGGCCAAATCGCTGGGTTCACAAACTGGCGGGGAGATGGCAGCGGGCATCAGACTGGCGGAAGAAAGAAACAAGAATCTCATTCTGGCCGACAGGTCGATCAAAACCACTTTTTCCAGGATCTGGAATTCTTTAGTCGGCAAGGAAAAGTTCAAGATGCTGACAGGCATTATCGGCTCGATCTTTGACGAAGAAGAGATCAGCGAAGAAGATCTGCAGAAGCTCAAGGAAGCCGATGCTTTAGAAGCCGCTCTTATGGATATCGCCAAAGAATTCCCAACTATCAAAAAAGTCCTGGTCGATGAAAGAGATCAGTATCTGACAGAAAAGATCAGAACTGCTCCCGGCAGCAAGATCGTGGCTATCATCGGTGCCGCCCATTCTCTAGGCATCGAAAAATACATCAATGATGATATAGATCTGGAAGCACTTGATCGGGTGGAAAAGAAAAAAGGGATCGCTTCACTGCTTAAATATCTGATCCCGCTTGGCATAATCGCTATGATCGCCTATACGATCTTCACCAACCGTGATGCCGGTTTTGAACAGATCAGATCGTGGATCTTATGGAATGGCGGTTTATCAGCACTTGGTGTCTTGCTGGCCCTGGGACATCCGCTATCCATTCTGACTGCCTTCATCATGTCTCCACTGACTTCTTTAAATCCTCTGCTGGCTTCAGGCTGGTTTGCAGGATTAGTTGAAGCAAGCATCAGAAAACCAAAGGTAAAAGACTTTGAAGATCTCGGTGATGATATCTCCACCTTAAAAGGATTCTGGAAAAACAGAGTTACGAGAACCTTGCTGGTCGTGGTCTTCGCCAACCTTTTCTCTTCACTTGGTACTTTTATTTCCGGAATCGATATCGTTAAAAAATTTATTGAAAATCTATGATCAGACAGATGAGCAGCGCTCATCTGTTTTTGTAATGGTATCAACTATATATTTGGTAAAAATATCATCTTTCAGAGAGAAAACCACTTCAGCATTAGGCGTTTTATCAAAATCATAAAAGACCTCGCCATACTGTTCGCCTTCTTCCAGATTTACACTGACATGACACTTTCTGATCTCCTTGATACATTCCGGCAGCAGTGAAACTGCCATAGCCGCCGGATCCGCCATGTCCAGACAAATCGCTTCAAATCTCATTTCATTGAGTTTTATCAGTGTCGCATTAGCTTCGATCAGATACTGACCAAGCCGGTTGGTTTTCTTTATGATCTCAATTTCCTTTTCATCCAGCATGGCCTCATCAAGACAGGCTGACCAGCCCACGATCAGCAGGGAATCATGTCCAAACTTGAGGACTCTGTCAAAAGCTTCCCCATCCTGCCATACATTGAATTCGGCATAAGGAGTGATATTGCCTACCGCATTGCCAGGAGTAGCCATCGCAATGATGCGTCTGGCTCTTCTTAAGCTTTCAGGATCGATCTCGATGATCGAGGCTAAATTGGTAAGCGGTCCTAAAGCGATGATATCGATCGTACCGGCTGGATTTTCATTGAGCGCTTTGATCATTTCGCAGACAGCGTCACCTTCACTTGGCCTTAACGAATAGTCCACAAGATCCCTGTCCCCCATGCCGTCAAGGCCATGAGTATCATCGGCACCGTACCATTTTCTTTTCAGCATATCGTTTCTGCCGATATAGACTGGCGGAAAATAACTGTCTGTCATCTTCAGAGTTGTCAGCGTGTTAAAAGCTGCCTGATCAACCCGGACATTTCCTGACACCGTTGTGATCATCAGCACTTCATATCGCTCATCATTAAGAGCCATCGCAATCGCCATGGCATCATCAGAACCGCAGTCCGTATCAATAATGATCTTCTGTTTATTCATTTCCATACTAATTTGACAGCTCTATAAGTGCTTAATTTGTCTTCATTTTATAAATCGCTTTTTCCTTTTATCGGCGCGATAGTATCTATTATAGCCATAATCGCTAAAAAAAATAACAGGTTTTCCTGTTATTCCTTGTTTTCCACGTAAGTTTCAATGATCTGACGTTTGTATTGCTTGCCATCAACCAGCACGATCTCTCTGCCGATCACATTGCTGAAGCAGGTCAGAACTTCTTTGCGCGCGATTTTGAGCAGTCTTGGTTTGAAGATATAATCTTCCCAGCGGGCAAAGCCATAGCGTATTTTATTGGAAGCCATGCAGTAAATGCCTCTGCCATAAATATAGCGTCCATTTTTAAGATGGATTGCCCAGTCACAGTTGGCTACGCCATTGCCCCAGTGATTGCTGCCTCTGGTAACGCCTTTTTTTGTATACCAGTACATGCTTCCGCTTTCCGATACAAAATCCGGTTTACGGTTAGGACGATCACATTCTTCATACATGACCATCGTCCTTTCAAAGAAATTCAGTTCACTGGCTGTACCATCCTGCACATCGGCATAAAATGCTCTGCCGCTTTTGAAATAGCGGCTGGCAGAACTGAAATCAAGTTCTTCTTCATTCTTATTCTTAAACCTTCTGATCAGTTCTTTCTGTTCCATATCCGTCTCTCCCCTAATTGTTTAAGAGATTATCATAAGCGTATTTCTCAAATTCTTCAAGGGGCAGCGGTTTGGAAAAATAGTAGCCCTGGAACAGTTTACAGCCCATTTCCGAAAGCATCCTGTACTGTTCAATCGTCTCAACGCCTTCAGTTAAAGGCACGATCCCCAGATCGTCGGACATCTTGATGATGTTGTGCAGGATCTTCTGCGTCTTGATGTTTTCTTTAGACTGTTTCAGGAAAGCCATATCAATCTTGAGGACATCGACCGGCATATCCTTGAGCAGATTAAGTGAGGAATAGCCGCTGCCGAAGTCATCCATTTCCACGATAAAACCGTCATCTCTCAGTTTCATCAGGTTCTTGAGACGGTTGCTGACATCGGTCATCATGATCGTTTCAGTTATTTCAATGCGCAGTTTACGCGGTTCAATGTCATAAGCACTGGTGATCTTGAGAATCTCTTCATTCACATTCATGAAATAGAAATCCTTTGGTGAGATATTGATCGAAATAAACAGATCTTTTCCTTCTTTCTTCCATCTCGCCAGGATCTCACAGGCACAGCGCCACATGTATCTATCCAGTTCGGCAATCATGCCATTTTTTTCAAAAACCGGCACAAACATGTCCGGAGCCAAGAAGCCGTATTCCGGATGGATCCACCTGACTAAAGCCTCGCCGCCGACGATCTTTCCTTCCGTATTCAGGATCGGCTGAATATAAGGCACGACATGTTTGAGCGCAATGGCGTCTTCCAGCTGCGAAGAAAGACGCTGTGACCAGATGACACTGTCGCGCATCTTATCATCGTAATAGGAAATGCGGCGCTGATATTCATTTTTGATGACTGAGAGTGCCATATGTGCTCTGTCGTACATGATCGAAGGATCAAGATCAGGTTCCGATACTTCATAGACGCCCATATGAAGCAGGATGTTGTGTCTGTTTACACCATCACTTACCACAAAATCAGACAGGCTCTTTTCGATCTTGGCTTCATCAAACTCTCTTTCAGCTATGCAGATGCCAAACTTATCACCGCCCATACGGCCATAGACGCTGTCTTCAGGCATTGTTTCCATAATATACGAAGCGATCTTCTTTAAAACGAAATCGCCAAAATCAGAACCATAGATGTCGTTGATGATCTTGAAATCAGTAACGTTAATGAAAGCGATCAGGAAGTTCTCGCCCGGATGTTCGCCAATCATCCTGGCGGTGCATTCATAGAGATATTCCTTTGTATATAAATCGGTCAGATTATCATGTGTTGCGTTATATTTCTCAACTCTTAAGGCTTTCTCTTCTTTAGTTACATCTCTGATGCTTAAAAAAGAGCCGGCAACCTTATTATGTACATCATTGAGGCTCTGGCGTTCCAGGACATAATACTTGGTCGTTTCCCCTACCCCAATGGTTTTGCGGGAACTCCACCTGTCTTCATCTTCACCGATATCATCAAAAACCCTGATCAGCTGATCAGTGACGCTGTCATATGATTCGTTTCTGACGTTCATGAATTTGGCACCCTGCCTGTTAGCCCAGATACAGCGTCCGGTGCCATCAAAGAAATAAAGTGCTTCCGGCATTTGTGAAGCTACACCTGCCAGCATGCGGTCGAGCAGACGCATCGGCCGGTAATACAGCGCAAAATAGAAGATCATGATGCCGAAGATCGCATAGCCAACCATCGAAGTATCGATCGGCGTTCCGGCAAAGATATAGAAAGTTGACCACAGTCCGACAAAGCACATCGTGAGCAGAATGACGGAGTATCTTTCGGAAGAAATTCGTGGCGAACGGAAGAATTTGAAAAGGAAAATGATCAGTACCGATAAGAAGACAGTATAGTCCACGACACGGTGAATGCTCTGACCGGTATAAGGAACAAGTTTATAGTACGGGAAGCCATCAACATCAATTGGTGTTAATGAAAAAGCATGATGGAAGAATGGATTCATTAACAGCTGGACCGCATCCATGGCAATAATGATATTGGTATTTAAGCGCAGAGAATTGTATCGCTTGTCCACACCGCAATAATCATGGGTAAACTTCATCAGGGCTGACATCGTCAGATCCATGCCCAGATAGTAGATGTAGGCACCGATCGTCGAAACCATTTCATTGCCTGAGGCGATGATCATCAGGTTGCCGGCCACCGGGAATATCAGGGCAGCACAGAGATGAAAAACTGATTTTCCGATCGCTTTTTTCGTCTTAAAAGCAAAAAAAGCACAAATCATCAGTGCTATTATAAGCAACACATACAGGATCGAAAAACCGAAGCGCATATAAATTACTTTCTAGTGTTTATTTACTTATATATTATCTATTATAGCGATGCGAAAAACAAGAACTGCACAATAAAGAAATGCTTCAGATCATCAATAAGCCAGGTAAGAAATCTCTTCAAAAAGATCGGGATAATCTCTTCTGATCTGTTCTTTGTATACCAGGAAGAAGCCTTCATAACGAAATGCCGGCGTCGTGGCACAGGAAACAAAGCTAAACTGCTTTTTATCAAGATTTTCAGCCGCAAAGATAGAGTCTTTTTCGATCACGATCATCATGCGCTGACCGGCTTCGGCATCTTTGCCCAGCATGTATTCTTTCTTTATCCCATCTTTTAGGACACTTATCTTCATTCCGCAGCCTTCGTGATAATACCAGATCTCATCACAGTCGATCTGATGAAAATGCGATATTTCATCTTTATCAAGCAGAAAATAGATACTGCCCATATAAGCTCTGTCAGCTGTCACAAAGGAAGAAGTATATACTTCAGCGAAACTTCCGCCCTCTGGATGCTGAGTTAGATTATATAGGTTTTTGAGTTCTTCCGCTCTTGTTTCCATTTCAATTCACCTTTCTTTGATAAGCTATAAAAGCTCCGATCATGTTCGCGTCATTGCCGAAAGCCGCCGGAACGATATCTATTGAAATGATCTTTGGAAAATACGGCACAAAGCAATCATTCAGAATGGTCCTGAACTTCTCTTTGATCTTATCGATCAGGATCGCCTGCCGGCTTATGCCGCCGCCGATCGCAATCTTCTCCAAATCAAGCAGCCAGTAAAGATTGTAGATCTGCTTAGCGATATCACACGCAAACTCATCAAGAGCTTTCTTTGCGAATTCATCATTTTCCAAACGCTTAAAAAATGCTCGGCCATCGATCTTTTCACCGCTCAGCAGTTCATATCTGTTCAATAAGGAAGTGGTTGAACAGATATTGCCCAAACAGCTGTCAGCCTTGCCGAAATTGTCCTGATCGACATTGACGAAACTGAACTCACCAGCAGAAAAATGTCTGCCTGTAACCACTTCGCCATTGATGATGAGTCCGCCGCCTACACCGGTCCCAATTACAAAGACCGCTGCATTCTGGCAGCCCTTAAGAGCTCCCAAGGCATATTCCGCTTCAGCTGCTGCTTTGCCATCATTGATCAGAACAACCCTGCATCCGCATTTTTCTTCCAGCAGTCTGCCCACTTCCGTGCGCTGATTGTAGCGCAAGGCTCCGCCGCCATTTACTCTGCCAAGGTCAGTATCGACAAAACCCGGCAAAGACATCGCAATTCCTTCGCAGTCATTGCCAAAACCAGCATAGATATCATAGATTTCTTGTGCAAAGTGATCGAATGAATCTTTAGGTGTAGCAACATAGCCCCGCTCATAGATATGCATTTTTTCATCCATTACAGCGTATTTTATTTCCGTACCGCCTGCATCAAATACCATCAGTTTCATATCGTCTTCCTTTGTTTTTCATTCAGTTTCTGATTTTCATCTTTCCATCTGTAAAGCTCTGCCACCAGCGGCGTATAGCCAAGTTTTTTCAGTCTTTCATAAGTGATGACGTAGTTGCCTTTATAATGTCTGCCGCTATAAAGATAACGCAGATACTTCAGCATGTATTCATCGATTACGTGCAGACCTTCACTGCTGTTCAGCAAAGGAAAATAGAACCTCGTCCAGGTAAAGGAATTATCACCGCTCAGATCATAGAATTTGTGATCAAAACTGCTGATCATAGCCCTGGCCGCCTGATCATAACTGAGTTTCTTTTTCTGAGCTTTGCGGCAGATCAGCTGCGCTTTTCTTCTGATCTTGCCCTTCATCTTTCTGATCGTCATAGCCGAAAGATCGATCTTTCCTTCTTTGTAGGAGAAGCCAAGATATTCCCATCTTTCGTGCGGTTTAATGACCATGCTTTTTTCTTCGTTAAGCAGCAGATGCTTATCTTCGATCTTCTTCCTCAGGATCGCAAATTGTTCCTGAAGTGTCTTTTCATCATCAAAAAACATGATGATATCATCCGAATAGCGGAAATAAGGTATATTGGATTCCCGATAGAATTCATCAACATCTTTCAGGTAGAGATTCGCAAAGAAACTTGCCAGCGGAACCCCGGCCATCGCTCCCCTTTTTTCTTCAATAAGCTCGCCATTAAAGTAACATCTGTCCTGTTTCAGCAGTCTGACAAGCAGCTGTTTCAATTGTTCATCATCATTGATCACCTCATTGATTATTGTGATCAACAGATCACAGTTGATACTGTTGAAATAATCGTGGATATCCGCTTTCAGCACATATTTTTCATCGAGATTACGGATCTTCCGGATATCATCAAAGACTGTTTTGGCTGTTTTATGTCTTCTGAAGGAATAACAGTTATCAGAAAGCTGATCATCATAGCGATAAAGCTTATGAGCCAGCAGTTTCAGCACCTGATTTTCATCTTCTGAAAAGGCGTAGATGATGCGTTTCTTCTTGCTGCCGCTGCGGCTGATCAGCTTTTTTTCCGGATAGGAAAAAGAAAAATGATCTGTGATCGGAAGATATCTTTTCTGTTCAATAAAAGATGCCAGCTGCTTCGCTTCTTTGCGGTTAAGCTGGTTTCTTTCAATCTTTTCAGCGAAATAGTCATTCCACTGTTCTTCCTTAGACAGATCATCCAGTAAAGATTTCATCTAAAAAACAGAAAGAGAAAGTGCTTTGAAGTAAGCTGTGCTTACGTTACCAGCTGGTACATGATCAGGCTGCCTGCAAAGCCATTGATCCGATCATGCTGCAGCCGCCACAGGCGCAGATAATGCTTTTCTCTTTCTGCCTCCGAAAGACTACAGATATTTATGCAGTCTGTCTGTAATATATTCTACCGTATTGGGGTAGTGCTCAATGAAGTTGATGAAAGCGATATTGTTTTTTTCCGCTTCTTTTCTGCTCCAGACATATTCGCGATGAGCAGTCGTCGTCTTGCCAATAATCATCATGATCAGTTTTGGCTTATCGTCATCATAGACGACGATCGAATAATCCATAAAACTGCCGATTCCCCCTAAAGTTGCGGGTGAGACGTTCTCTTTGACTGTGTATTGCGGAAATTCGTTTTGCAGCACTTCAAGGATCTTCTCCTTGCAGGTCTTGCCGTCATCCGCATACTCGTAATATGCTTCTTTTTTTGCCTCTTCTTGCCGTCTGTTTTCTGCTTCGTTCTTATAAGCCTCAAACGCATTGCCAAGCTCTTCGGCTTTATCACCGATTACATCTTTGAGATTGTTGAAAAGTTCGGAAGCTTTTTCTTTGTTTTCTTCAGAAGCCACTTCTTTCAGCAGATCAGCTCCATCTTTGATCAGTTTATCCAAAAGTCCCATGATTCTCTCCTCCTGATTCAGATTATAAAATTACACTTCTATGATTTAATTATAGCCCAACAGACTTTGTTTGTTTAAGTTTACATTCTGATCATTCTGCATATAGAAGATATGGCTGACGCTGCTTTTCAAACATTTCGAGATCACTCTTCCATGTCTCTTTTATCTGTTCTTCGCTGTATCCATCAATGATCATCTTTCTGAGTTCATCAGATCCGCTTAAATAATCGATCCAGTAATAGCCGTTGATGTCCGGTTCGCCAAAAAAGGACTGTTCCGGAAAGCGTTCGTGAAACCGACTGTAAGCCTCGATCAGATATGACAGATCAATGTGCTTATCAATTATTGACTGTAACGGGATATCCATCAGGTTTCGGCCATAGCATAGTTCCCCTTCAAACTGCGGGTATGCTGCTCCCGACATTGACTCAGGTACAAACGTGTAGTCATAAACCTCACAACCTTCAAAATAAGGGCTGCCATAGATCTCAAATGGATGCATGGTGCCTCTGCCTACACTAACGACTGTTTTTTCAAAGAAACAGGTCGAGGCATAGAGATAGACGGAGCGCATATCTTTCAGATTTGGTGAAGGACTGATGATCAGCTCATCAAGCTTCTGATGATCATAATTCTGACATTCGATAACTTTCAGATCGCAGCTGTTTCTTCCGTTTTTCAGCCAGCCCTCGCCATTGATCATTAAGGCGAGTTCACCCCAGGTCAGACCATAAACGACCGGTATCGGCAATGCACCGACATTGGAATAATAATCGCTTCTGATGATCGGTCCGTCAATGTAATAGCCGTTGGGATTAGGACGATCGAGAACTATTAACGTCTTATCATGCATACTGCAGGCATCCATCAGATGATAGAGTGAGATGTAATATGTGTAATAGCGAAGTCCGACATCCTGCATATCGGCGACCAGGACATCAAAACGTTCCATATCTTCATCAGACGGATAGACGCTAGCTTCGGAATATAAAGACAATAAAGGCACACCGGTTTTTTCATCGATAGAATCATCGATGGCTGCTCCGGCATCAGCAGATCCTCTGAAACCATGTTCCGGAGAAAAGACACAGGTTACATTCACACCTTTTTCGATCAGGACATCCAGAATATGCGGACCATATTCAAGATCATTCCCGTTAATATCTTTTCCAAACAGTGTGAGATCATTCCTTTTGTAGTCAGCAGTGATGATCTTATTTCCGACTATACCTGTCTGATTGGTAAACAAAGCAACTCTTTTGCCTTCCAGCAATGGCAGATAATCAGCAAAACGCTCATCACCGCAGATGATTGAATCATCACTGATCTCTTCAGTTGTGTTTTCTTCTATTATTTCTGTTTTGTCATCTTTCCTGCAGGAAGTCAGGATCAGAAAAACAGCCGCAAGAATAATGAATGATTTGTATTTGCGCATATTAATATCCTCTAAATAACTATATTTTATCATCACTGCATCAGCGTCAATCAAAGGCCAGTTAACCTTATTAACAAAATCATTTGACATAAGCGATGACCAGAAGTAGAATAACATTAAATTATCGCAAAGGAGACGGGAAAAATGAATATGTTCATCGAAAGAAGACATCATCATCACCTTCATATTAACCGGGCTCTTTGCGTGGGATATTTAGGCTGATCACTTATCTCGTATCATTATGCATTGCAGTCCGGTAAAAGT
>CADCOR010000175.1 GCA_902803055.1 uncultured Erysipelotrichaceae bacterium | reverse complement strand
TACAAAGATCAGATCGAGATCCATCTGGGGCTGGAAAGCGAATTCTATCCGGAAAATATTGCGGAAAGAAGAGAGCTGCTCAACAAGGTTGATTATCTGCTGCTTGGTCAGCATTATGCAGATATGATTGGAAACTGTTCCTATTTCAGACTGAATACTGATGAGGAGATCAGGTTCTACGCTCAAAGTGTCTGTATGGGACTTGAGAGCGGCTTATTTGCCTATCTGTGTCATCCGGATGTCTTCATGAACAGACAGGAAGCTTTCACGCCAGTCTGTGAAGAGGTGGCACATATGATCGCTCAGAAATGCGTAGAGACCAATACACCGGTTGAACTCAATGTACGCGGTGTCATGAAGGGACGCAAGCACTTCCCGGGCGGTGAAAAGTATTATTATCCGCATTATGATTTCTGGAAGATCCTGTCTGCCTATCCGCTTAAAGTAACCGTTGGCATCGACGCTCATGATCCTGCTGATCTGCTGAATCTCAAAGCGATCGATGATGCCTTAAAAGAAGTTGAAGATTTCCATCTCAATATAATAACGGAACCTTTTATTGGAAAATAATATGCAATAACACGATATCTGAAAAGGTATCGTGTTTTAAAAAGGCAGATAAACTGCCTTAACGATCCTCGCGGAAATAGCTCAAGCCCAGTGAACCCGGAGCCTGATTTTCTCTTTTCTTCTTGCGCGATACAACGCACAGAACAATGATTGTGACGATGTAAGGCAGCATCTTATAGAGATTCTGCATATAGGTGATTTTCTGCAGATTGAGCTTATCAGCCAGATATTTGGAAACGGAAGCCGGGATATAGATATAAGCCCAGTAGCATAAGCCAAACAGATATGCACCCCAGGTCGCATTTCTTGGTTTCCAGCTGGTAAAGATAACTAAAGCAACGGCCAGCCAGCCTAAAGCTTCAATGGCCGAGTCATTAGCCCAGGTACCCTGAATATAATCCATGACATAGAACAGTCCGCCCATGCCGCAGATCATACAGCCGATGATGGCAGCCAGATACTTATAACGGGTGACATTGATGCCGGCCGCATCAGCGGTTGCCGGTTTTTCACCTACGGCTCTTAAATTGAGACCGGTTCTGGTGTGATTAAGAAAATAGTCAGCCGCAAAGGCAATGATCAAAGCCAGGTAGACCATCCAGCCATGTGAGAACACGATGGATCCGAAATTGCCGAACTTGCCGAAAAGACCAGGCAGCTTAGCCCGGAAAGCATTCGCTGTGTTTGCTACGGAAATAGTGCCGACGCCGCCGGACAGTTTCATCATATTGCCGCCAAAAAAATTGGCGATACCGGTACCAAAGATCGTCAGGGTCAGACCGGTGACATTCTGATTGACTTTCTGCGTAACAGTCAGAAATGCGTATAAAGCACCGGCTAAAGCTGAAGCGATCAGAGTCGCCAGCAAGGAGATGATCATGCCGACTAAAGGATTGGGATCAGCGACACTGTTTTCATAAATAAAGGCACTGGCAAGTGAAGCGATACCGCCGATCTGCATGACACCCGGAACACCCAGGTTGAGATCACCAGCCTTCTGATTGATGGTTTCACCGATACAGCCATACATGATGACTGTACCGAAAGTTATAGCCGCGACAAGCCAGGAGATCAGTTGAGCTATCGACATCCTACTCACCTTCCTTTCTATTATGAGCGAAAGAGATCTTATAGTTGTTGAAGAACTCCGTACTCAATATGAAGAACAGAATGATACCTGTAATGATATTTGAAGCATATTCATTGAGACCGAAATCGGAAGCGATCTGCGCTGCACCCTTGTCTAAAAAGACAATGAAGGCCGAGATCGCGATCATCGCAAACGGTGAGAACTTGGCCAGCCAGCAGACGATGATGGCGGTAAAGCCCCTGCCTCCCGATGTCTGTCTTGAGATCGTGTGTGAAATGCCCGCCACTTCGACAAAACCGGCAATACCGGCGATCGCACCGGATAAGAGTACATTGTCTCTTATTACCCGGGGAACATTGATACCGGCATAATATGCTGTGGCAACGGACTCGCCGACGACAGCACCTTCATAGCCATGTTTGGAATAGCGCATGTAGATATAGATGAAGACCGTAATGATCAATACGATCAGAATGTTAAGCGTATACTGCTGACCAAAGATCTCTGGGAACCAGCCGCCCTTGGTCTTCATATTGATGATACCGACAGAGTGTGACTGTTTCTTGTCCCAGAAGTCGACAAAGAACTCAACGATCTGAATGGCGACATAGTTCATCATCAATGTGAACAGTGTCTCGTTGGTGTCGTACTTGGCCTTGAAATAGCCCGGCAGAAAAGCCCACAGACCACCGGCGATCGCTGAAACCACTATCATCAGCAAAAGCAGCAGGACGGTCGGGATCTTGTCACCGCAATAGATCATAAAAGCCGCTGTCGTTAAACCGCCGACCAGGACCTGTCCTTCAGCTCCACAGTTCCAGAAGCGCATGCGGAAAGCTGGAGAAAGCGAGACCGAGATAAGCAGCAGCAGACAGGTGTCCCTGATCGTGATCCAGGCTCTTCTTGAAGTACCAAAAGCTCCCTTGAACATGGAGACATAGACACTGATCGGATCAAGCTTGGTTACAAAGTTGATGAATAAAGCCGATACCAGCAGGGCACATAAAACGGCAATAAAAACCGTGATGCTTTTCTGAATAAAAGAAGCTTCGTCTCTCCTGGTGATGCGGACCAGCGGTTCATTTCGGTTGATCGTCTTCATTATGCATCCTCCTTGAGATTAGTCATCAGATAACCCACTTCTTCCTTGGTAGCTGTTCTGCCATCCAGCATGCCATTGAGCTTGCCGGAACATAAGACCATGATGCGATCTGACAGAGCCAGCAGGACATCGAGATCTTCACCGACATAGATGACCGCCACGCCTTTCTTCTTCTGTTCGTTGAGCAGATTGTAGATGGCATAGGAAGTATTGATATCAAGTCCTCTGACTGCATAAGCCGTCATCAGGACAGTTGGCTTGTTGTTGATCTC
>CADCOR010000174.1 GCA_902803055.1 uncultured Erysipelotrichaceae bacterium | reverse complement strand
ATCAAGCAAAGATGACTGCAGTTCCGCAAGTGATCTGATATTATTCAAAGAATAAGTATCTAAAATTTCCGGATATTTGCGGATCATCCCTTCTCCTGAACATGGAGCATCAAGAATAACAAGATCAGCGAAGTTTTCAAGCTGATCAGCTAATTCGGAAGTATTTTTGTTTGTGATAATGACGTTAGAAAAACCGAGTCTTTCCAGATTTGAAGATAAGGTTAAAGCTCTTGAATGAGAATAATCATTTGAAATACACAGAACATCTCCTTTAACCCGATTAAGAATATCGATTGTTTTGCCGCCAGGTGCAGCACAAAGATCGACGATTGTCTTGATCTTATCGGTATCTGCAAAAGCGCTGCTTAATGAGGCGGCAACATCCTGGGGATAGATAAGTCCAAGCTCATATGCTTTACTCTTGCCGATAGAATCGCATTCATAGTAAAAAGAATCATCACACAATCTGCTTGGCCAGATCTTGAAATCAATAAGTGAAAGAATCTTTTCTTTAGTCGCTTTATGCGTATTAAGAAAAAGCGCATGGCTTTCTTCCTGCTCAAGCTTTTCCAGAAAACGTTTCTGGTCATCTTTGAAATATTTTTTTGTTCTCTCTAAGAAAAGTTCATTTTCTATAAGCATAATTTATAAAGATCTCCGGGTCTTAATCTCTTTTCGCTTTCAAAAACAAAGACATCATCCTTATAGCTGAAATTATCAAACTCACCTTGTGCAGGTCTCATAATATGTTTTTCTGCCTGAACAGCCTGTATCAGCTGTTTTGAGCCTCTTTGAGAAACATTTATTACTTTAACGATTTGATAATAGTTAAAGCCTAAAAGTCTGTTTACAAGCTTGAAATTGCCTTTTGAGATTTCCTGTTTTATGCGCGTAGAAGATATCTTCCTACCATAGCAGCTGTATTCAGACAATACCGTAGTGATGAAATCGCCATGAGCCTTAAGCAAGTCGCTGTTGCCCTTGCCCATATAACCGAAAGAATAATCAAAACCGCAGAACAGTTCCTTAATATTCATTCTGTTAAGATATCTTTCAATAAAAACAAGAGGATCAGTCTTCATTACTTCTTCATCAAAATGAATTATGATCATTTCATCAATGCCGGCATCATTGATGAGGTTCTTTCTTTCTTTTAAAGAAAAAAGATGATCAGTTTTGTGATTTGTAATAATATCCACGGGATCGGGATCAAAACAGATCAGAGCAGACTTTAATTGCGACTGTTTCGCACTTGAAACGCATAAATCAATCAGTTTGCGATGACCCCGATGCATAGCATCAAAATAACCAATGCAGGCATTGACGGGTTCATCATATTTCATATCTTCCTTAAAAATGACTGTTTTCACCATAAACCTCTTGCACAGCTGAATGAATTATCCGGATTTTTATCATAAACAGCCAAGACTTCTTTATCATGAACAATAAGGACCCGATCGCTGTCATTATCTATTTTTATCGATCTGCCATTTCTGATGTCATCAATGTTTTCATAATCCACGAGCGGATATTT
This sequence comes from uncultured Erysipelotrichaceae bacterium, assembly GCA_902803055.1. Taxonomy (GTDB): domain Bacteria; phylum Bacillota_I; class Bacilli_A; order Erysipelotrichales; family Erysipelotrichaceae; genus Colivicinus. The sequence goes on along the minus strand of CADCOR010000174.1, from coordinate 8,193 downwards.
AACTGATAACAGTTCATAGAGATCATGCAAGGTATAATTGCCCTTTTCAATATCTTCTAAAGCATCACACTGATCAAGCGTTACGTTATCAACGGCTGTTCTGGTAAGTGAACAAAGCGTTCCTGTCAGTTTAAGTTTCTTCAGAATATCTCTGACAAGAGCTCTGATATATGTGCCGGAAGACACTTTCGCTTTAAAAGAAAAACCGTCTTCATGGATTTCAAGAAGCTTTATCTCATAAACATTTATATCTCTGATCGGCAGTTCAACTTCCTTGCCTTCTCTCTGATACTGATATAGTCTTTTACCGTTAACACTAATTGCACTGGTCAAAGGGACTTCCTGTCTGCTTTGGCCAAGAAAAGAATCAAGAACGTTTATTAATTCTTCTTTATCAGGCAAGTTATAAGAAGTTTCATTTATAACGTTGCCATCGATATCAAGCGTATCTGTTTCAATACCTAATCTGACTCTGGCAATATACTCTTTATTATCTGTAACCAGAAACTGATTGGCTTTAGTCGCTTTATCAAAAAGCACGATCATGACACCGTCAGCCAGAGGATCAAGAGTACCGGTGTGACCGATCTTTTTGGTGCCCAGAACTTTTCTTAAGCGAAAACAGACATCAAAAGAAGTGATTCCGGATGGTTTGTTTATAAACAGAGCATTTAGCATACAGAGCAATTATACCATGGGTTATAATAGCGATATGGTAATAAAAAAACTGCTGGCTCAGATCAGAAAAGCTGATCAGATGTTTTCCCTGATAGAAGATGGCGACAAGATCGCCGTTGGACTTTCCGGAGGCAAAGATTCTTCACTATTGCTTTATGCGATGTATCTGTTTCACTTTCTATTTGAAAATACCTATCATAAGCACTTCGATCTGGTTGGCATTCACATCGATCTGAATTTCGGTGAACAGGACATCAATCCCCTGCTTGATTGGTTCAGACAGTATCCGATTGAGATTTATTGCGAAGAGTCAAAGATTGCCGATATTTTAAAACTGAATCTTCATAACGATCGAATCGACTGTTCATTGTGTTCCACATTAAAAAAAGGTGCCGTAATCAAAGCGGCTAAGAAACTGGGCTGCAATAAAGTAGCTTTTGCTCATCATGGTGATGATGCTGTAGAGACTTTGCTTATGAACATGATCTATGGCGGCAGAATCGCAACCTTTGATCCGAAAATGTATCTCGATCATTCCGATACCACTTTTATCAGGCCATTCTGCCTGTCTTTTGAATCGGACATAAAGAAAGCCTGCCGGCAGCTGGAGATACCGATCATCAAATCCGGCTGTCCAAATGACGGATATACCAAAAGACAGGATATCAAAGAAATGCTGCACGAGATATATCATGAATATCCGCAAGCCAAAGAAAACTTCCTGCTGTCTTTATACAACAAGGAACAGTTCAATCTTTATATGAGCAAGCTTGATCCCAAGTGATCTATCTGCTGATTATTACATCTCTGATAATCAGATACTCTTCAAACAGCAGTTTATATATCAGTTCAAAAATCATTGTAGGCGCAAAAATTGAATGAACCTGATAGCCGTACTTTTTTGCCAGCAGTCTGACTCTCAGCATATGATAATCAGATGAACAGGCGGCTATTTTTTTATCTGTCTCAACCAGCTCTTTGGAAAACTTCATATTTTCCATCGTGTTGAGAGCTTTATCTTCCATGATGATCCTGTCGACATCGATATTTCTTTCAATCAGCAGCATGCGCATTACTGAGGCCTCAGAAACGGTGTTATTGTCAGTAATACCTCCAGAGACAACGACCTTGCATTCGGGGTTTCTGTTCAGATACAAAGAAGCGCGGTTGACGCGATTGATCATCGTAAAAGTCTCTTTATCGCTGTTGAGTTTACAGCCCAAAAGAATCAGATAATCACAGTTATTCGCATTAAAATCATAGCGTCTGGCCATGATAATCAATGCATAAAAACAAACAAATAACAAAATAATATTCATATATCAATTATAGTCAAAAAAAGACGCCGAAGCGTCTTGATTGTTTAGTCATTGCCCATTGCTTTTCTTCTGATCAGTTTACCGATCTCGAAAGCCGGGAATGTTGATAAAGCCAGAGCGACACAGATCATCAGTTCTTCAAACTCGAAGGTTCCCGGAACGATACCGAAGACTGTACTTAAGCCAGGCATGTAAATTGCTGCCAGCGTGATTATTACTGTTATGATAACCGCGCCGAAGAGCCACCAGTTAAAGTTCTTGATCATTTCCACAGAGAAGATCGATTTGGTCTGAGAACGCAGATTGATAGCACAGCAGATCTCCGCAAAATTGACAGTCAGGAAAGCCATAGCTACCGCATTAACACATAATTCACCGCCAAAGAATCCATGAATGGTTCCTCTTTCCATATACAGGCCGATAAAATATGAAGCGAGTTCAATAATCGAAATATAGATTCCCTGCCATACCATATCGACACCGGCACCATTGGAGAAGATACCATCAGATGAATTACGCGGTTTTCTCTTCATGACATCGCCTTCAGCTTTTTCCATGCCTAAAGCCAAACCAGGAAGTGAGTCAGTAACCATATTGATCCACAGCAGATGAACCGGAGTAAGTAAAGTAAAGTTCAGCAGTGAAGAAACAAACATGATGACAACTTCACTGAGGTTTGTCGAAAGCTGGAACTGAATGACCTTGCAGACGTTGTCATAGATCTTACGGCCTTCTTCAACGGCGTTGACGATAGTCGCAAAGTTATCATCAGCCAGTACCATATCCGCAACAGATTTGGTAACATCAGTACCTGTGATGCCCATGCCAATGCCAATATCAGAAGCTTTGATTGATGGAGCGTCATTGACACCGTCACCCGTCATGGCCGTAACCGTGCCGCGAGCTTTCCAGGCGTTAACGATTCTTGTCTTGTGTTCTGGCTGAACACGTGCATAGACAGAGTACTTAGGAACAAGTTCAATCATCTCTTCATCAGAATACTGATCAAGAGCGTGGCCTTCGATAGCTTCTTCTTCGTTTTCAATAATGCCGAGATCCTTGCCGATCGCCACGGCAGTATCCTTGTGGTCGCCAGTGATCATGACTGGACGGATACCAGCTGAACGGCATTCCTTGATCGCATCATATACTTCTACACGGCATGGGTCGATCATACCGACGATACCAATGAAGACAAGATCATGTTCAAGATCTTCCGGTTCAAGGGAAGCAGGCATCTTGCTGTACGTGCGATATGCAGCACACAAGACACGTAAAGCACGCGAAGCAAACTCCTTGTTTTGTGCCAATATCTGAGCTTTCTTGGCATCATCAAGTTTAACTTCGCCTTTATCTGTAAGGATGTGTTCACAGCGATCAAGCATCACATCCAAAGCACCCTTGGTATACTGAATGAAACCGCCATTGCCAGCCGGATGAATCGTAGACATCATCTTACGGTTGGAATCAAATGGAGCCTCACCGCATCTTGGCGCCTCTTTTTCAAGTTCGTATTTTGGCAGACCGATGCTGTTGGCATAATTGACCAAAGCACACTCAGTTGGTTCACCAGTCGAATACTGATCACCAGGTTTGATGGTCGCATCTGAACACAGAGCCATAGCAGTAGCTAAAAGCTCTTTCTTATAAGTGTATTCATCAACAACAGTCATCTTGTTCTGGGTAAGAGTTCCGGTCTTATCAGTACAGATGATATTTGTACAGCCTAAAGTTTCAACAGCAGTCAGTTTTCTGATCAGAGCCTGTCTTTTTGCCATGGCTGAAACACCGATCGAAAGAATGATCGTAACAACAGCCGGCAGGCCTTCAGGAATTGCCGCAACCGCTAAAGCAATCGCCGCAATGAAAGTATCAAGCACGGTATTGCTTAATAAGGCAAGAGAGAATTCTTTCTGATGAACGATCAGGGTTTCGATAACGCCAACCAAGAAAACCAGCACACAGATGATGATAACCAGTTTAGTAAGGAAAGCTGAAAGCTCTCCCATCTTTTTCTGTAAAGGAGTAAGTTCTTTTTCGGCAAGAGTCAAAGCACTGGCGATCTTGCCCATTTCGGTATCCATGCCACAGGCTGTAACAACAGCTTTGCCGCGGCCATAGACAACAGTAGAACCGTTATATAACATATTGTGACGGTCACCGAGTGTGATATCGCTCTTGCCTTCTTCGCACATCAGGACATCGATGATCTTATTTACAGGAACAGATTCACCAGTTAAAGCAGCTTCCTCAGACTTCAAGGAGTGAGCTTCTAAAACACGGCAATCGGCTGGCACCGTATCACCAGCTTCAAAGATAATGACATCACCGACTACGATATCTTCAGACTTGATGACTTTTACTTCGTTATCTCTTAATACTTTTGAAGTTGAAGCAGTCATCTGCATCAGAGCATCCATAGCATCTTCTGCCTTGGATTCCTGAATCAAAGACATGATCGTATTGATGACAACAACCGCCATAATAACGATGACATCAGCAAATTCTGACAATTTGAAACCTTCAGACATCTGTAATACATTAACTACCGCCTGAATGGCAGCAGCTGTAAGCAGCATGATGATCATCGGATCAGAAATAGATTCAATAAAACGCTTGATCAGCGGTTTCTTTTCTGCTTCCTGCAGTTTGTTTTTACCATTTTCCGCTAATCTTTTCTCTGCTTCGGCTTCGCTTAAACCATTTTCGGTTGTTTTAAGTTCTCTTAATACCTTGGCAGCATCCTCAAGATAATACTTTTCCATAATTTTCCTTTCTCCTAAAAAAACAAAACTCATGATCATGCATGAGCAATTTGAATATCTCATGCATAACAAACGTTACACATGAGTCTCGCTTTTTAAGACAAACCAGGCTTAACGCCGAGATTGTTGGCTTGGCACGTATTATTTTTACGCAAGCTACTCCCTCATTCGCTTAGATTTTACTATAAATAAGGGCTTAATACAATGGAGTTTTTGCAAAAACAGCCTATATCAAATATCATTTCTATATGAAACGCATCTACCTGGAAATAAGCAATAAATGCAATCTGAACTGCCCTTTCTGTACCTACCCAAAAGGCAATGATTTCATGGATCTGAATGACATAAATAATTACCTGGATCAGATCAAACCATACTGCAATTACGTCTATCTGCATATACTTGGTGAACCACTTTTGCATCCAGATATAAAAATGATCCTGAAGCTGCTTGATGAAAAGGATATGCAGCTTCAGTTAGTCACCAATGGTGTGCTTTTGAATAGACATTTCGATTTAATAGAACACAAGTGTTTAAGGAAGCTGTCCGTTTCTGTGCACAGCGTTAATGGTCTTCATATCTCACCTGACTACTTCATAACGATCGATAAGCTCATAAGCAACGATACCAAAGCAATAATCGATCTGCGCTTTTATGATGAAGAAAATCTATCCCAGGATCTTAAAGACTATCTAAACAGGCTTAAAAGTATTTATGGTTTCAAACAGACAAGCCGCAAAGATTCCTATAAGCTCAAAGAAAATGTCTATGTCAGTTTCGCTGAACTGTTTGAATGGCCGGATATGAAGCACGAGATCATCTCAGAAGAAGGCAGCTGTCATGGCGGAATCGACATGCTGGCGATCAATGTTAAAGGCGAAGTGACCTTATGCTGCCTTGATCCTCTGGCATATAACTCCTTAGGCAATCTGAAAGAAACAGCATTCAAAGATATCATCGAATCTGCCGAATATAAAAAGATCTGTACAGATCTTAAAAATCACAAAATAAACAAAGAACTGTGCAAACGCTGCAGTTATCGTCTGCGCTTTCTGTCGTAGACTTCTGCCAGGATGATCGAAGATCTGATCGATAATGAGATCTCTTTTAACGTGTCATGCTGCAGATAATAAGAATCCTCAAATCTGTCATCCAAGCCATAATAATCTTCGGCTATGATCAGTGAAAAAGGTTCCTTGATCACCATTTCAGCAAGCTCTTTTTTTCCATCAGATGTAAAAGGATAGATATTCTGCTTTGGATATTTTTGAAAATAATCAGCAAAAGAGTTATATCTTTCGACATTGCATTGGAAAATTGAACCCATCGAAGCTCTGATACAGCTGGGATCAAAATAATCAATATCGCTGTCAATTATGATGATATCCTTTAAATCAAAAGAAACAGCCGAACGAAGAATGGTGCCCAATTCACCAAACTGTCTGAAACCATATAAGACAAGATGATTATTGCTTTCACAGTTATGATAGAACTTATCAAAAACCGCAATGCCATAGCAGTTTTCTTTTAAAGACAGTCTGTCAATAATCCTGCTGTCATAGATATAAGGTATATTATTCTTCTCACAAAGATCGACCAGCAAAGAAAACTGATCGTTTTTAAAGACTTTATCGGAAAGATAGATCTTTCGCACGTATTCTGTTTTATGCAATAGTGCTTCAATAGAAAGCGACATGCCCAGGCAATATGAGCTCTGATCAGTTCTCTGATACTTTTCCATAATTAAATATTAATCCATTTGCGATCCTGATACCATCGAGCGCGCAGGACATGATGCCCCCGCCATAGCCGGCACCCTCGCCCATTGGATAAAGACGAGGCGTATTGATTGACTCATAGTCAGCATTGCGCTTTATGCGCACGGGTGAAGAAGAGCGTGTCTCCGGTCCAACCATGATGCCCGAAGCAATAAAGCCAGGTATCTTGTGATCAAAATCCTTCAGTGCTTCTTTGATGATCTGCAGATCTGAAGCAGAAAAGAAATTATTGAAATCATAAAGAACTGTTCCTAAGGGATAGGTAGAAGGAAAAATAAGTTCCTTGAGATCACCATTTATAAAATCCGCAATATTCTGTGAAAGTGCCTTATATGAGCCTGAATAGGCGTATGCTTTATTTTCCAAAGCGTGCAGATAATCATAGCCATCAGTAAACTCATCTTTTGTGATCTGAATCAGAATAGCGGAATTGGCAACACCCGAATCTCTGGCCGCATAAGACATGCCATTGGTAACGATCGTATTATTATCTGACATGGCCGGAATGACCATACCGCCAGGACACATGCAGAAAGAATAGACACCCTTTTCACCTTTATAGCGTAAAAAGTATTCATTGGCTTCTTCAATTAGGGAAGAAGTCTGACGTTCATCTATCAGCTTCTGATCATGTTCAACTCTGAAGCCTACAGCGATATCCTTCTTCTCGATAAATACGCCTTTTTCCTTTAACATCTGCACTGTCTTATAGGCGCTGTGGCCAATGCCAAGCAGCAGATGATCACAATAATAAGTATCTTTAGCTGTCTTAACTCCCTTGATCGTCCTATCATCAGAAAGAAGCAGATCGCTTATTTCTTCTTCAAAATGAAACTCAACACCCTTGCTGACCAGATAGTCCGTGATATCAGCAATCACTTTTCTTACTTCATCGGTACCGATATGGGCATGATTGACATACTTGATCTGCTTAGCTGCTCCATGTCTGATGAATATATCAAGAATATAATCGATATAAGGATCCTTGATCCTGGTCGTCAGCTTCGCATCAGAAAAAGTTCCGGCTCCCCCTTCGCCAAACTGAACATTGGAGTTTTCATCAAGAATGCCATCCGTGAAAAAACGTTCCACATCTTTCTGTCTTTCCTTAATTCTCTTGCCTTTTTCAAAAACGATGACTCTGTAACCGGCTTCCATAAGCCTGTATGCCGCAAAGATGCCGCTGGGACCATAACCGCCAATAATGCAGGTTTCATTTCTTTTTAAATATTCCGGTTTAAGATCAGGCTTATGATACTTCCTGATATTTCTGGAAAGATATCTGTCTTCATCGGCAATATCGACCAGTACGGTATAAACATATAAGGGTTCTTTACGGGCATCCAATGAACGCTTTACAATCTCAAAAGAATTGAGCTTATGATGCAGAATTTTCTCTATTTTTCTTCTCAGATCACTTTCATCATGATCTATTTTCAGTTTGATATCACTGATCAGCAGCATAACATTATCATAACAGAAGCAAAAGAAAAGCGGGATGTACCCGCTAATTCTCACTACTTTCTTAAACCTAACCTGGCAACGAGATCTCTGTATCTGTTGACGTCTTCTCTCTTCAGATACTCAAGTAAGCTCTTTCTCTTACCGACCATCATCAGCAGACCTCTGTTGGAATGGAAATCCTTCTTGTTT
>CADCOR010000173.1 GCA_902803055.1 uncultured Erysipelotrichaceae bacterium | reverse complement strand
TCAGCTTGTTAAGATAAGTGCTGATCTCTTTGTACAGACCGCTGCGGCTGTCCAAAAAATCTCTGCTGTCAACAAGCAGAATGACATCCATATCATAATCAGTGAGATATTCGCTGATGGTATCGCTGGCTATCCTGATAGCCTGTCCTTTAGGAAAGCCAAAGGTCCCCGAATCATACATGGGAATGACCAGAGATGTGATCTGATTTGCCTTGGCCAGTTTCAGGACTTCTTCAAAACATGACTTCAGTACCTTTTCTTCGCCGTTATTTCCATTGACATAATCAGGACCGCATATATGGATAATATATCTGTAGTTTCCCAAGCCATAGGAATCGGTAATGACGGCTGATCCGCTGTTGAGATAATAGACTTTGCCGCATTCTAAATCCAGGGCCGGTCCGGCTTCTGAGTGGATCTGTCTGTCTATCGCGTTAAGACCGGAAAGAAAATGATCGCTGGGATTGACGACAGCGTCGGCTTTAAGATTTCGGAGGTGATCTTTTCTTATCTCTATTGGCATAATGCTTCCTTCTATAGTTTACTACGCTTTGCCCCTAAATTACTTCCGCGATCACAATGCCCTCTTCAAAAAGGATAAATCTGACGATGCATTCGTTTTCTTCTTCAATCAGATCATAAAGTCTGCCTGCACTCAGGGTCCCTCTGGCTACTGTGGAAACGCTGTTGGCTACATATCCGCAGCGTCTGCCGTTTTTATCTCTGACCAGGATCGCTTCATCATCATAGTCATTGTTTCTGTCTTTTTCCAGAACAAGAGTATCTCCGACACGAAAGAATCTGGTTCTTTCAAAATCATCCAAATGGTTGATGGTTATATACATCTGTTTTTCATAATTCATACTGCTACCTCACATCTGCATCTATATGCTATCGAGGCAACTGTGCCAAAAAAATGCCAGTCATGTTAATATTTGAATATAAGACAAGGAAGGCTGGAAGTTTATGAAAAAGAGAAATGATCTGATTGCCAAAGTGCGTTTTCTGATGACGCTGATTTTGACTGTGCTTATTGTCATTGCTCTTTCCGCCTGTTCATCTGAAAGCAAAGATAACGCTGCTGTGAAGCGGCTTGATGATGATGGCTATCTGTATTACATGGACTACACAAAGGACTACTATGGTCCTGAGGTGATCGATGCTATGCGCAAGATCGGCTATATCGATCCCGGCTGCTCGGTCTTTTTTACCCATAACCTTGAAGGAGAGCCTCTGACCTGCCGGAATTATGATTTTGCGCACCGCGTATCGCAAGAAGATCAGACGGTTACGGGACTCAATATCGTCTTACATTGCAAGCCTGAAGGCAAGTACGAATCGATCGCGGTAGCTGATGCGGTCTGGTGCGGTGAAAACAACCCGCTGTTACAGAAAGGCGGCCCGGACCTGGAAGGTTTTGATCCTGCTCTGCTTGATATCCTGCCTTATCAGTGCATGGATGGAATCAATGAAAAAGGACTTTATATATCCGTTCAGCGTGTAGATATCAAGGAAGGAGATGAACCTTCGCGATTCCCGGCCGGATCAAGCATGCTGCTGCGTTTCATCCTTGATGACTGTGCGAATGTTGAAGAGGCTGTCGAGAAAACTAAGACCGGCATCATTGTGCCGGGAGACTGGCAGAATTGTCATTTTCTGGTATCTGATGCGGCTGGCAGCAGCGCCGTGATCGAAAGCCGGAACAGTGAGATCAAGGTCATTCCTTCTGATATCTGTACGAACTTTTATCTTGGCAGTGATGATATGGAAGATTCTTACCGGGACGGCAAGCTGCGAGAAGAAGCTGTCAGAATGACTGATGAAAATCTGACATCGAATCACAGCTACGGCTACGGTCATGGCTATCATCGCTTCGTTGCCATCCAGGGACAGCTGGAATGCTACAGGGATACAGAAAAAGATGATTATTATACCAGAATGCCGGAATCTGCTGCTCTGGTCATCCTGCGCAGTGTGGCTCAGAACATCTATACAAAAGCCGCCGGCACTTCCATGACCCAATACAGCGTCATTTACAACAACGGGAAACAGACAGTCGAAGTCTGGCCGTTTCAGAACTATACAAAATCTTACAAATTTGATGTGAAGGGAAATCAGATCTCAGCTGGTCAATAAAAATACTGGAATGGCAATCCTGATGAGACTAAGTCTGTCATCAGATGCGTCACTTATATGAGAGGAAAATAACATGGCAGAAAAGAAACAATCAACACTGATCACTCTGGATATACTTAAAAAACATGCCGATGAGAATCATCCTTTGTCGGCCAAAGAACTGATCAGGATCCTTAGGGATGAATACGATATTTCCTTGGAAAGAAGAGCGATCTATTCGAATATGGAGATCCTGAGACAGGCAGGCTATAAGATCAGTGATGTAAACGATAATGGCAAAGGCTATTTCCTGGAGGAAAGGCAGTTTGATAAAGGTGAGGTTTTATTGCTGTGCAACGCCATCCATGCCTCACATTTCATCTCGCAGAAGCAGTCAAAGAAACTGATCGATGCCTTGCTGGATACTCAAAGCAAGTATGATGCCAAAGAGTTTACCGATAAGGTATATATGCCCAATCCCTTAAAGACAGCAAACAGAGAACTGATGTATAACGTCGAGATCGTTTCCGAAGCGATCAGAGACGGTAAACAGCTTAAATTTGATTATCTGAAATACGGCAGGGATTTAAAGCTATCCAAAAGAAGAACAGAACCGTATATCGTTGAACCAAGATATATCGTTTATTCTGATTCCCGAGCCTATATGATCTCCACAAGTCCCAGACACGATGGCTTTACTCATTACCGTCTGGATAAGATGTCCAGCGCGACAGTTGAAAATGAAAAATCAAGAAGACTGAAGAATACAGCTGAAGCATATGAATATGCCCGCAACAAGCTGTTCATGTATTCAGGAGAAATGGAATATGTATCGTTCAGATGCAGTGAGTCAATCATGGATCAGATGGTCGATCTGTTTGGAACAGATCTTAAAATATTGAGTGATGGCAGCGACAGTTTCACAATCAATGTCAAAACCAGCAGGCAGGGAGCACTATTCCTTGCTCAGCAGTTCATGGAATACATAGAACTGCTTAAACCGGAAGATCTCAGAGAAGAGTTCAAGAAACATCTGAAAGATGCAATCAGGAAATACAAATAGGAGAGGAAGCTCTGAAGACGGATACAGATGTCCGTAATGTGATACAGCATCTGCTGGCTGCTTTGATCATCTTTGCCATTACTATCAGGACCACGCCATAAAATACCGAACTATATGACAGTAAAAAAACACCGATGTCAAGCATCGATGTTTTTTATCAGCTGCTTTAACCCTGCATTAAGACAGTGCCCAGCCTGTCTTACCGCATCTTCTGCATTTTACCTCGACATCAGGCCAGTCATCGCCAAAGAACCTGCCGGGTCTGGTTTTTCCTGTTTTTTCCCATGCGTGCTCATCGGTCCAGCATTTGCGCACATTGTCCCAGCCATAAATACATTTAGTGTCTCTATCTGCGGCGTCATTATAGATATCAATGATGTCATCGATAAAACTTCCGCCTGATATGGTCGTCAGTTCATCATCATTCAATGATGTTGCTTTCCTGATCATTCCTTTAGCCTGTTCGATCGTGAGCTCTTTGCCGTTTTCCTTGGCTTTTGAAACAAGCATTTCAGCTGTTATTCTTTTCATGGTGTATTCCTTTCTCTATCGATTAAAATAAGCATTATTCTTTAACACTATTTTATACGACGGATGGCTATTCAAAGTCATAAATTTTACGCTGACCATGAATATCATATTTAATCAGAGATCCTGTCCGTTTCAACGTGCATCATATAGATCCTTTTTAAATTTATCTGCCAGATCTCTCATATACATCGTATATAATTAAGAAGAAAGATGAGGTAAATCAACGACATGATAAAGATTTCGAAAGAACTGGAAGAAAAACTGATCAATACAGCATCCAATGTAGGTGTGTGCAAACTGCTGGCTGAAAACGGCATCGATCCGGAAGAGTATGAAAAATCACTGCCGGATTCATTCATG
>CADCOR010000172.1 GCA_902803055.1 uncultured Erysipelotrichaceae bacterium | reverse complement strand
GCTGAGACAAACCGCTCGGTTAAATCACCCGGCAGTTCCTTCATGAACTGCTCATACAGGGAATGACTTAACCCATCGGTATATGCATAGTCTTTTTCGCTGACATCGATCGCAATATTCTTAGGATCAAGTTTTCTAAGGACTCTTTCCAGAGCCTGCATCTGCGTCTCGTTCTTGACGTCATAATCTCTTTCATAGTATTTCGCCAGATCGGGATCAGGACGGGAAACTGAGATGTATTTCGTTACATCACCCTTATGATAAAAAAGAAAGATCGATAATCTTCTGGCTGTCGGGTAATGGCTCGGGGTGATGAATTTCATGATCGGATCTTCATTGTATTCTCGGCAGGCGATCATCCAGCATTCGATCCCGCTTTTTTCCATTGCCGCAGGCAGAACTGTTTCCAATCTTTCCTTCAGAATCAAATCTGCAATGCGATACTGTTCAGCTAAACTGTACATATAAATGACTCTCTTTCTAATTAAAGTTAAAGGGGTCCCGCAGGACCCCTTATCTAAGCATATGTCGATTGATTATGTTCGATATTTGCCCTTGAAATAACTATCTGTTTTTCTGGTGATTATTTGTTTACATCAACATACCAGAAGATTGAGTTACCCTGGCCATTATCGAAGTCGCCGCTTACATATGGCTTACGCAGACATGCGGAACCATAACCGAAGAGCGGAATTACCATAGCCTGATCTTCTACCAGATACTTTTCAGCTTCGTGCAGCTTGGCAATTCTTTCCTGACCGGACATAGAAGCGATCTCGAGCATTAAAGCATCATAAACTGTATCGCCCCAGCAAGCTTTTGTCTGGTAAGTGAATGTCGGCATATCGAGGTAAGTCAGAGCATCGTTGTAGTCAGCAGACATAGCGCCTCTGGCTGCTTCGAAGTTAGCCTGATTATCTCTGTCATCGAAGAATGTACGGACATCACCTGTCTTCAGAGTCAGGTTGATACCGATAGCAGCGAGCTGTTCCTTCAGAACGGCTGCAACTGTATCGTGAGTTGTATTCTGGTTGTAGTAGTATTCAAGCTCTAATGGGTTGTCTACACTGTAGCCAGCTTCAGCAAGATACTTCTTGGCAGCTTCCTGATCATAAGAGCAGAGATCGCCGCCAGACTTACGGAAGTCACCATCAGTTGGATCAACGATACCATTTGGAACGAAACCATACAGAGGATAGTAGATTGTACCAGCATCGATAGCGTCACAGATGGCCTGTCTGTCTACACCGTAAAGGATAGCTTTTCTGACATTGACATCCAGTAATGCCTCATTCTTAGCTGTTTCAGGTCTCATGTTCAGTTCCATGTAGTAGTTAACGTTACCAGAAGCGAAGAGCTCCTTGTCGTCGAACATCTTGGAAACTGTACCAGCAGACAATGAAGTAGCGAAGTCGATTTCTTCAGTCTGGTAAGCCATTAACTGAGCTTCCATATCAGTGATGATACGGGCAGTCATTGTGTCTACCTTGACTTTATCAGCATCGAACCAGTTAGGGTTCTTAGCGAATTCGATCTTTTCAGCTCTGTCGATGTAAGTCGGAACGAAAGCACCGCAAGCTGGATAACCTACTGTATCAGCCCAAGTGTAGTCACCTGAAGGTGCGAAGTCCGGACGCAGCGGATAGTAGATACCGCCCCAGAGTAATGAAGTGAAGAAGGAACAAGGCTTAACGAGTGTGAACTCAATTGTCTTTTCATCAAGAGCCTTGATACCTAAATCAGTCATTGTATCAGTAGCAGCACCAACATAGTTAGTAGCATTTACGATGTAGTCAGTGATCCATGCGAGGTATGAAACTTCAGCATCACCTAATGAAAGGGCATGTTTAGGACCATAGACGAAATCTTCAGCAGTAACTTTCTGACCATCAGACCAGGTGTTATCTTTGATGGTGATAGTGTAAACTAAACCGTCATCAGATACTTCTGTCTTTTCTGCAGCAGCCGGTAAGATACCATCTGGTGAGAAGTAGTACAGAGGATAATAGATCTGGTTGATGACATAGGAACCGATGGAGTCGGAAGCAATAGCCGGATCCATATAGTTCGGAGAGTCACCAACGGCGTAAGTGAAGGTCTTGGATGTTGGAGCAGGTTCGGTATTGCCGCCATCACCGCCGCCATTACCGCCGCCACTTCCAGAACCGCCACTGCATGCTGCCAATGAGAATACCATCAATAAAGCAAGCAGTAAAGTAAATAATTTTTTCATGTTTGGCTTCCTTTCTATTTTTCGTATAAGAAACATGTAATCAGACGATCGCCTACCTGGATCGGCTGCGGCATTGCTTTGAAACACCGCTCCGTCGCTTTGGAACAGCGCGAGGCGAACGGGCAGCCTGCCGGAGGGTTGATCGGTGATGGGATTTCGCCCTCAAGAATAATACGGTTGCGCGCTTTCGCTATATCGGGATCCGAGATCGGAATCGCTGACAGTAAAGCGATGGTATAAGGATGCAGCGGACGATAGAAGACATCATTCGCCGGTCCTATTTCCATCATGTGCCCCAGATACATGACCCCGATGCGGTCAGAGATATGTCTGACCATCGAGAGGTCGTGGGCAATAAACAGATAGGACAGATTCATCTTCTTCTGAATGTTTTCCAGAAGGTTGATGACCTGAGCCTGGATCGAGACGTCCAGAGCCGAGATCGGTTCATCACAGACGATGAACTTCGGGTCGACCGCCAGAGCTCGCGCAATACCGATCCTCTGACGCTGACCGCCGGAGAACTCACTCGGATAACGGCGGATGTGGTCCGGTTTCAGACCGACGATCTCCAGCAGTTCCACCGTTCTGGCTTCTCTTTCAGCCGCTGTTTTATAGATCTCATGAATGATCATCGGTTCCATGATGATTTCACCGACCGTCATTCTTGGATTAAGTGAAGCATAAGGATCCTGGAAGATCATCTGCATGTTCTTGCGGAAAGTCTTCAGTTCCTTGCCTTTTAAATTCGCTATATCTTTGCCTTCAAACTCGATGCTGCCTTCGATCGGATCATAGAGTTTGACGATCGTTCTTCCTAAAGTCGATTTGCCGCAGCCCGATTCACCGACCAGGCCAAACGTTTCGCCTTCCTTGACATCAAAGCTGACACCATCGACAGCTTTGACGATCTGCTTTGGCGCAAACAGACCCTTGGTGACATCGAAATACGTCTTCAGATTGGAAACCTTTAATATTACGTTATCCTGCATATTATCTGTCTCCTTTCGCTCTTGCATCATCGAGCCAGCATCTCGACCTGTGCGTTTCTGAGAACGAAGCGGCATCCGGCATGTACTCCTTGCATACGCGCATCGCCTTGTCGCAGCGATCCACGAATGGACAGCCTTTCGGCGGATTGAGCAGATCTGGCGGAGAACCCGGGATCGGCTGCAGTGACTGTTCGACCTCATCTTCACTGGTACGGGCGATACAGTTCAATAAGCCTTTGGTATACGGATGCTTAGGATTATAGAAGATCTCCTTATCCGTACCGATTTCGACCATCTTGCCGCCATACATGATCGCCACTCTGTCACAGAGCTTGGCCACGACACCTAAGTCGTGAGTGATCATGATGACCGCAGTATTGGTCTCTTTTCTTAAAGTATCTATGAGTTCAAGCACCTGAGCCTGGATCGTTACATCAAGAGCCGTCGTCGGCTCATCGGCAATGATCAGCTTCGGGTTGCAGGTCAAAGCGATCGCAATGATGATACGCTGTCTCATACCGCCGGAGAATTCAAACGGATACTGTTTGATACGTTTTTCCGGGGATGGGATACCGACCAACCTCATCAGTTCAAGCGCTCTTTCTCTGGCCTGCACTCTGGTCATATTCGTGTGATTTAACAATGGCTCAACCAGCTGAGTTTCGATCTTGAGGACCGGGTTTAAGAAAGTCATCGGGTCCTGGAAGATCATCGCCATCTTGTTGCCGCGGATATCGAGCATCTTGGTATCATAGCTCTTCTTATCCGGGAAAGACAGCTGTGAGATATCTTCGCCGTCAAAGGTGATCTTGCCTGATTCGATGACGCCGTTATCTGCCAGCAGACCCATGATCGTATACATCATCTGGGACTTGCCCGAACCGGATTCACCGACGATACCGAGCACTTCACCTTCGTTTAATTCAAAGGAAACATCACGGACAGCCTGGACTTTACCCTGCGGAGTAGTGAAGGATGTAGTCAGATTTTCAACTTGTAATAATGGCATTCTTCTCTCCTCCTTATCTCTTCTTCGTCTGGAAGGCTTCACCGATACCGTCACCGATAAAGTTCAAAGACAGACAGGTCAGAGAAATCGCAGCGATTACCCAGACGATCTGAATCGGGAAGGTAAAGAAGAGGTCACGGCAGTCATTAGCCAGTTTGCCCCAGGATGGGATCGACGGGTCAAGACCGATGCCGACGAAGCTTAAGAAGCTTTCGGTAAAGATCGCACTCGGTACCATCGTCGTCAGGTTGACGATGATCGGACCGATCGCGTTGACGACCAGGTGATTCAGCAGAATTCTTGTATGGCTGGCACCGATGACTGTTGCCGCCAGGGCATATTCCATTTCCTTGATGGATCTTACCTGCTGCCTGACCTGACGGGCCATACCGATCCAGGATGTAAAGCAGATCGCTAACAGCATCGCCGGGATCGTATTGCCGAAGATCATCAGGATCAGAATGACATACAGCAGAGTCGGAACAGAGTCCAGAATATCGACAAAACGCATCATGATCATATCGACACGGCCGCCGACGTAACCGGAGATGCCGCCATATAAGATACCGATGATGAGACAGATGAAAGCACTCGAGAAAGCGATCGCCAAAGAGATACGGCCGCCATACATGACACGGACAAAGATGTCTCGTCCCAGTTTATCTGTACCAAACGGATGATCCAAAGAAGGCAGTGCATTACGTATTTCAATATTCTGGGTTTCAAAACCGTATTTTGAAAGCATCGGAACTGCAATGGAAAGGATGACCATGATGATCAGAAAGACCAGACCGATCATTGCCAGTCTGTTTTTCTTGTACCGGCTCCAGGCATCAGCCAGGAAGGTCTTGGATTCCATCGCGATGAATTCAGAGTTCTTTTCCGCTTCCGGAAGCAGTTCAAACAGTTTGTCATCTAATTGTAATTTCTCTGACATGTTCAATCTCCTTCCTACTTATCCACCTTGATACGCGGGTCAATGATCGCGGCCACCAGGTCAGACACCAGTGTCATGATGATGACCAGGGCACCTAAAAGAATTGTCAGACCCATGCACAATGTATAGTCACGATTGGAAATCGAGTTCGTGAATTCACGGCCGATTCCCGGGATCGAGAATAAAGTCTCAGTAGTAAGTGAACCGGTGATCATACCGGCAAATAACGGACCGGCATAAGTAACAACCGGCAATAAGGCATTCTTCAAGCCGTGCTTCAGGACGACCCAGAATTCCTTTGTACCCTTGGAACGGGCTAAAGTGATGTAGTCACTCGACATGACGTCTCTTAGCGATGACCTCGTTAAACGGGTGATCGAAGAGACCGGCGAAAATGACAGCGCCATGACTGGCATGATGTAGCTGGCTGGCGTATTTAAGCCGATGATCGGCAGCAGTTTGAGTTTGACCGCCAGCAGAACCATCATCAGCAGTGACAAAAGGAATCCCGGCACTGAGACACCGATCGTCGTAAAGACCGTGATGACTGAATTTACCCACCTGTGTCTGGTCAATGCGGACAGCACACCAAGCGTAATACCTACAAGAATAGAAAAGGCGAAAGCGATCACACCGAGTTTTGCGGTGACCGGCAAGCGCAGTTTAATGATCTCCGATACCTGCTGACCTTTTTTGGAAATCGAAATACCAAAATCACCATGGAGTACATTTCTCATATAGATGACATACTGTTCAGTGACCGGCTTATCAAGTCCATACTTCTCATTCAGAGCTCTTAATGTTTCAGCCGCAATGGCCTTGTTATCTCTGGAGAATGGGCTTCCTGGCATTGCCTTCATTCCAAAAAAGACGATCGTAATAAGCACAAACATCGTGAATATTCCCAGTATCAGTCTTTTGGTGATGTATTTTAGCATTCGTGCCTCCTTTTGCCTTCAGACACTCAATAAAAATATGATAGTATATTTCATTTGCTTTTTCAATTATTTTTCAGTTTATGAAAATTATTTTCATAAATGGTATTTTGTGATAAATTAAGTATGGAAAAAGGAGAGAAATAATATGATGAGTTCTAGAAGACAGAAATGTACTGAAGCAGTAAACAAAGCGGGCTTGGATGCGGTGCTGTTTGCGACCGGTGCCAACCTGCAGTATATTGCCGAAACCAATGACTTCTACTGGCAGCGTTCCTGCATGAAAAACATGCCGGACTACACCAGCGCCTATGAAATGCCGCAGGCTCTGGCCTATCTTGATAAGGACGGTGAACTCACCATTATCACGACGCCCAAAAACAAAGACAGCTTCCCTGGCTGCAAGGTCGTGCTTTCCTACATGGATCAGATGGAAGATACGCTGGCCCCATTTGTCAAAGCGAAGAAGCTTGGCATCGGTTCTGATCAGAACAAATGGCTGAAGGAAACCGTGGAAGCGATCGATCCTTCAATCGAAACAGTCCTGGCTGAAGAGATCTGGGATGACATCCGCTGCATCAAGGATGAAAACGAGATCAAGCTCATGACCTGGCTGGCTGAATTCACTGATGAAGCTGTCATG
This sequence comes from uncultured Erysipelotrichaceae bacterium, assembly GCA_902803055.1. Taxonomy (GTDB): domain Bacteria; phylum Bacillota_I; class Bacilli_A; order Erysipelotrichales; family Erysipelotrichaceae; genus Colivicinus. The sequence goes on along the minus strand of CADCOR010000172.1, from coordinate 2,116 downwards.
CATGTAGTGCACTGTTTCAGAGAAGGCATGACGATGCGAGAAGCTGAAGACTGCCTGATGCAGTATGGTTTCGCCAAAGGCATCGATGATTTCTCTTTCCCGCCGACGATCGGCTTTAAACGCAAGAACCAGATGCCGGTGGAAATTCCTTTTGATTATGACAGGGAACAGACCCTCACCAAAGGTACCGGTATTGCCTTTGATATCGGCTTCATGCATAAAGGCTACTGCTCAGACTGGGGCAGATCACTCTATTATGGCAAAGCTCCAGAGATCGTCAAAGAAGGCTACCGCGCTTTACACAATGGCATGCTGAATATGATCTCCAAGATCAAACCTTATCAGACCAACATCAATGAGCTCTATGGCTATGTCCTGGAAGGTGTGAGTGAATTCGGCTATCAGGATTATCTGCGTTTCCGCAACAGTGGCGGTTTAGGCCATCAGATCGGTATCGATTGCCATGAACACCCGTTAGTAAACAATGGTGTCGACTATGTATTACAGCCCGGCATGATCTTCTGTGCTGAACCGAAAATGATCTACTACGGCATCATGTATATGCGTATCGAAGATATGATCCTGGTAACGGAAGATGGTGCTGTCTCGCTTTCCAAATTCCCAAGAGATCTCTTTGAGATCGCCGCTGACTGACAGCAGAATTCGTGTTAAAATATAAGTGATCAAAGGGACAACCATAGCGGTTATCTCCTTGGATTTGGCTAAAGAGAATAGCCCTGATCCTGTGAAAGATTTATGGGGCTATTTTTCTTTTATGAAAATGATTAACGGAATCAAAGCAGTGAGTATCAGACTTATTACAGTCAATACTATGTCAATGATCTCATAACAGCTCATAAACATCACCGCCTTTCATCGTTTATGATAACGAGGTTAAACGGCTTACCTCGATCCTGCCGACCAAGGAAATAACCACTATCTTTCAGAAGAAACCTTCTGGGTTGTCCCTTTTAAATTTTCTTAAAAAGCTGAGAAGATTTCAGCTCTCAGCCATGGCGTTTTTTCAACGAATTGATTGTTGTGTTTTTCTGCATCAGACCTGCGATGTCTCAAATTCTCTCAAAGCATCCCTGATCCGATACAGGGTATCATAAACGACTTCATCATCCTTATAGACACCCAATACGATCCTTAGATGACCTTCGCCACCCGGTCCATAGTTCTTGCCATCATTGACTGAGACATGAGCCTTTTTAAGCAGATAGGAAACGATCTTCGAGGAATCGCCCAGCTTTGAGACATCGAGCCAGAATAAGAAGCCCGATTCCGGCAGTAAACAGGAAAGTTTCTCTTCCTTGCTGAAGATCTCATAGGCTTTCTTCCGCCTCTTATCAAAACTCTTTTCAAACTCTTTCATGAAAGAGTCATCTTCATAGCAATGGGTCAAAGCGATCTGGGCAGCTGTCGAAGTTGCCCCAATGACCGCGACCGCGTTGGCATAAAGAGAATCCATGATCTCATCGCAGGCCACGATATAGCCGACTCTGAGTCCTGACAGACCGGCTCCTTTGGAATAGGAGAAGACGCTGATCGTTCTTTCCCACATCCCTTCTAAAGAGGCTGGGGAAATCATTTCGTTGCCAAAGGTGTAGTCTTCAAAAGCCTGATCACAGACCAGTACGAGATCATATCTGACACACAGGTCTCTCAGACCTTCTAAGGACTTTCGATCATAGACTGTCGTCGTCGGATTGTTGGGATGGGTCAGGATGACCATCTTGGTCTTAGGACTGATCTTTTCTTCCATCTGCTTAAGATCAAGCTGATAGCCGTCTTCCGCTTTCAGCAGGATCGGTACGACCTTGCCGCCCATGATCTGCACATCTGTATAGTTATTCGGATAGGAAGGTGAAGGGATCAGAACTTCATCATCTTTCTCAATAAAAGGCAGGATCGACAGGTAGAGGCCGGAATCCGAACCCGGTGTTATCAGGATGTTGCGGTCAGGCACGACTTCGAGCTTATTGAACTCTTTAAGTCTTTTGGCCAGAACGTGCTTAAGTTCACTGCTTCCGACCGGTGCCGTGTAATGAGAAGCCGAGCGGTCTTCCAAAGCATCGATAAAAGCACTTCTGATGTGCTCAGGAAAACTGCG
>CADCOR010000171.1 GCA_902803055.1 uncultured Erysipelotrichaceae bacterium | reverse complement strand
GGAACTTTTGCTGAAAACATTGCCTATGGCAAGAAGGATTGTACGGAAAGACAGATCATTACAGCAGCCAAGAAGGCTAACATCTATGATTACATCATGTCTTTGCCAGATGGCTTCAACACCCAGATAGGTGAAAGAGGCATTAAACTGTCCGGCGGTCAGAAACAGCGTCTGTCGATCGCCAGAGTCTTCTTAAAGAATCCGCCGATCCTGATTCTTGATGAAGCGACCAGTTCACTTGATAATACGACCGAGGCTCTGATTCAGGAAGCTTTGAACACACTTAAAAAAGGCCGTACGACGATCGTTGTCGCTCACCGTCTTTCCACAATCCGAAATGCCGATGAGATCTTTGTCGTCTCCAATGGCCGGATTGTTGAACATGGAAATCATGATGAACTGATCAAGAAGCGCAATGGTCTTTATAAGAAATTATATAATTCGCAATTTATCAATGCCGATTTTGAAATTGACCATAAAATAATGATGTCCTGAGACATCATTATTTATTTTCCGCATTATGTTTTTCGATCGTATCGATCAGCCATTGTCCGGCTGTTGAGAAGTCATCTCTTTCAAAATCCTTAGTCTTAAGACAATCGGGTTTGAGAGCCGCTGATGATTCAGCTGTCTTGGAGAACTCCCACATGACATAGCTGACTCTGTTTTCTTCTAGGAAATTGATCCAGTTATCTGATTCTTCAATATCAACCTGGCCTGACCCGGTGCTGGCTGTAATACCGAATTCGGTGACAAATATGCCGATGCCATTATCCAGCGCCTTTTTGGCTCTGTTTCTTAATTCGGTATTGTGAGTTGCAGCATAGAAGTGCAGGGAATAGAGAATATTGTCAAATTCCAGCGGATCTTGAGAAGCGACATCAACGCCCTGTGACCAGTCGGGTGTACCGACCAGGATCAGGGCATCAGGGTCATGTTCCTGAATGATTGGAATGATGACTTCGGCGTATTTCTTGATCGTTGGCCATTCGACATGGTTTGGCTCGTTGCAGATCTCGTAAATGATATTATCATAATCTTTGAATTTCTCTGCTTCTGTGGCAAAGAAATCTTTTGCTTCATCGATATACTTGTTCGGATCGCCATCATCGAGGATATGCCAGTCGATGATCGCATACATATCAGCGTTTTTGGCGTATTCAACGCCGTTTTCGACAGTCTGTCTTAATCGGTTTTTATCGCCGCCGGTACAATAGCCGACGACACCGACGCCATAGGTATACATTGCGTATCTGATGACGTTGGCACCCATCTTGCTTGAGATCTCTTTGACTGTATCTTCATTGACATAGCGTTCGGCCATTGGCAAGCCATATGTAGAGATTCCTCTTAAGATGATCGGCTGTCCATCTTCACCGCAGAGCTGATTGTTTACGACCTGCAGTTTTCCTCTTGAAGAAGGACGATCCTTGCCGTCAAAGGATGTAACTTTGCTGCTGCCACAGCCGCATAAGGTAAGCAGGATCAGAAGCAGAATTAATGCTTTTCTCATAATACGACCTCCAGGGTATGCGTTTTATGATCATCAGGAAGAGCAATGATCTGTTCACATTTCTGACCGTCATAAGTGAATGAAGAAGCATTGCTGAGCTTGCAGTCATTTACTGCCTTGATGCTTACTTTGATTTGCGTATCGTTGATCTTTATGGTGTAATCCATTTTTTCAGTGTTGATGATCGGATCGATCCGCATCTCATCGCCGCAGATATCGACGCCTAAGATCTCGTATACTGCCAAAGTAAGCCATGAAGCTGTACCTGACAGGATCGGTCCGATACCTTCACCGGTTTCCGAGTTGTTGTATTGGGTACAGAAACGCGGATTGCCTTTAAGGATATATGGATTATCCAAAGTCTTGTATGGAAGGGTCTTGTCAATCATAAAGAAGGCAAGATCCTTTAATCTTTTCGCAAGTTTCTGATCACTTACGCTCTTGGCTTTTTTCAGACAGGCAACCGTGCACATCATGGCTGCGTGTTTGAAGACACCGCCGTTTTCTCTGTCGCCAGGGAAGTAGAATGATGAACCGGTAACGATTCCAAGCAGATCATAATTAACTGGAGTTACCAGTTTCAAACCAGCATCACACTTCAGATATCTGTCGATGACATCCAGCATTGTATCAATCTGCTTTTCATCGGCGATGTCTGCCAGCAATGGCCAGGAGAAGCCATTGAGGTAATAGGTTCCATCAATCTGCGGATCTAAAGACAGATTATCTTTAGCGGATCCGAGATAGTCATAACCGCGATGATCATTGATCAGACAGCGAGCATAATAATCGCCGATCCAGGCATTTTCTCTGACTGACTTGCATGTGCTGTCAGATACTTCCTTGCATAAGGCAGCAAGGTCATTCATTTTTGCCTCAGCTGCAAGTTCGCAAAGCTCATCCGCGGCAATCTTGAGCAGACAGGCGTTCATGACTGATTCAGAAAGATCATTATCCCAGGCTGTGCCATATTCTTCATGTCTTTCTTCTAGCTGTTTGTAATAGGCCTTTTCTTTTTCCGGTCCTTCTAAGATCTCTTTATCAAGTCTCAGACAGTCGTTCCAGTCTGCTGTATCCAGCAATGGCAAGCCATGTTTACCGACAGAGATCTTGCCCGAATAGATGATGATGCTCTTGAGTGTTTCATATAACGGTCTTCTTCTGTCTTCACCGGCAACTTTGTATTCTTCTTTCAGATAGTCATAATCACCAGTCAGCTTGATATAACGGTAGACCGCCTGGATCAGCCACAGCTGGTCATCTGAGCACATGCCCGGTTCCTTGCCGCGATTTGTGAAATTATGATAGGCATAACCGAAGGCAAAGACATTTTCAACCCAGGAATTGATCAGTTTTTTGATTAATGCATCTTCACCGCAGGCATGCATATAGTACATTGAAGCGAAGATATCCTGAATTTCTCTGAAGCCGGTCTCACGATACGATTTCTGCGTCCAGGCGAAGGAACGTGAAACATATGTCTGATAGAGCACCTGGAAAGGCAGGTTCTTGGAGATGTAGGTATCATTCAGTACATCGCCGTTGCTGACTTTAAGATAAGAATAATAATCATTATTATCCTTCAGCATCTTTTCAAAAGTCTGTTTCAGGGCATCTGCATCTTTATATTTTTCATAGAGATTATGAAGTTCGATATCAAACTCAGGTCTCACATCAGGATCATTATCAGCCATGCCGACGAAAGTAACGATATCGGTCTTGTCAGTTAATGTAAAAGATTTAGCCATCGCAAAGAAGGCAGCCTGACGGCGGGAATGAGCGTTGGACAAACGGGAGATCATCTCTGGTGCATCCAAAGAAGATGAACCGATGAAATCATAGTAGCTTGAGCAGTATTCATCCATAGTCTGTCCATCCTGCAATAACATCGCATAGCGTTTTTCACCATTGCATTTGGCCGGCTGATGATGAGCACTCATAGCGATCGGTTTGCCATCCTTGTAATAAAGTTCGCTTTCAACTACGACGTTGGCATAGACGATATCACCAGCTAAAGTTGCCGGATCGGTGATACCAAACATGCCGGTAACAACGATTCTTAAATCCCTTGGTTTATCCTTGAGATTTCTGATTTCGATCATCTGGACTTCATTGGCACTAGGCATATCCTTTTCCTGCGGAAGTAAGAAGATCGTGCGCTTGATTTCCAAGCCGCACTCTGTTTCATAAGTGATGATAGTATGATTCTGGGAATGAACACAGGTAGCTTTTCTGACATTGTGATTGACATCAAGCGAGTAGAAGATCTGTCTGCCGTTTTCGGTCAGATAAAACTGCCGGTTGGCAGGTTCGCCATTTTCTTCCGGTGCTAAGACATAGCGGGTTGCCAGAACCTGTTTTTCCTGCTTGCCGCGGAAAGAACCGCGGCCGAATTCATCGAGAACTGATTTAGGTGTTGACTGCAGGCAGTCGTCATATTCCTTGCGGTCACCTAATAAGAGATTGACGCCATAATGAGAACCGACGTGGTAGCTCTTCAAGTCGATCTCCAGTTCACCGTTTTCGTTGATCCGCCCTGGTGAATTAATGACGCGATCATAGATCTTTGCGATTCTGTCAGCCAGATCTTCAGGAAGTTTTTCCTGCCTGCCATTGACGTATAAACTGTCCATTGCTTCAGCATCGATCAGAATGCTGTCGGAATATTCCTGCAGTTTGTCATATAGTTTTGCATCGTTTTCCAGATGCATGCAGACCGGGGCATAGATAGCCATACCGGTAAAGGCGATAACACTGTTTCTTGAGGCGTCGAGGTATAAGGCATCACTCTGTCCGTGAAGTCTGTCCGCAAAAACAGATTTCGCCTTGTCTATGGCTCTGATTGTTTCGCTGCGGCTGGTTTCTGTAATAAAGTTCATAAGTTCTCCTTGCTTAAAAAAGGCGAATGAAATCGCCTTTACATGATTATTTCAACATTGACTTCTTTCTTCTTGGAAGCAGGAATGACACCAAGTGGCACTTCCTTGCCATCAACGATTATCTTCTTGACACCTTTCTGTGATCCGTTTGGATTTGAAACGGTGATGTGATACATCGTGCCGCGATAAAGTCTGTTGACTTTGTATTCTTTGACATCGGCTGGAATACATGGATCAATTCTCAAGCCATCATAATCAGGCTGTACACCTAAGATACCCTGTGTCAGGACAGTGAATGTCCAGGCAGCAGTACCGGTTAACCATGAGTTCTTGCCTTCGCCAAATGTCGGTGCATCTTTACCGGCAACCATCTGGCAATAGACATACGGTTCAGTCCTGTGAATTTCGGAAATGTCTTCCAGGAAAGCAGGGCAGGTCTTCTTATAGAGATCGAAAGCTCTGTTGCCATGTCCCATGACTGTTTCGGCGAAAACGACCCATGGATTGTTGTGACAGAAGATACCGGCGTTCTCTTTATATCCTGGAGGATAAGAAGAAATTTCACCAAGATTAAGTCTGTATGAAGTATAGGCCGGATTCAGAATGACGATACCGTATTTTGTTTCCAGTCTCTTCTTGACGGAATTGAGGGCTTTCTGAGCTTCACCGCTTTCAACACCGATGCCAGCCATGACACACATGCCCTGCGGTTCGATGTATATCTGACCTTCGTCGTTGGCTTTTGAGCCAACTCTCTTTCCTTTGGCATCATAAGCTCTCAAGAACCATTCACCATCCCAGCCATCCTTAAGGACAGCTTTTTCCATATCGGCTACCGCTTTGCGGGCAGCTGAGGCTTCTTCATTGATTCCCAGATGTTCCAGGATATTGGCATAAGCCTTGCCGTATTTGACGAACATACCGGCGATGAATACTGATTCCGCAACCGGTCCTTCACTTGGTCCGGTGATCTGGAATGATTCACCAGGGTATTTGGAGAAGCAGTTGAGATTCAGACAGTCGTTCCAGTCGGCACGGCCAATTAAAGGCAGCTTGTGCGGACCGAGATTGTTCAATGTATAGTTGAAACTGCGGCGCAGATGTTCAAGCAGCGTATCAGCTGCATCGTGATTGTTATCGAAGTCGACCTTGACTTTCAGAATGTTCCAGTCACCGGTCTCTCTGATGTAGGCATCAACACAGGCGATCAGCCACAATGGATCATCGTTGAAGCCGCCGCCGATATCCGAATTGCCTTTTTTGGTCAAAGGCTGATACTGGTGATAGGCACCGCCGTCTTCTTTCTGCGTGGCGGCGATATCAAGAATTCTTTCTCTGGCTCTTTCTGGAATCATATGCACGAAACCGAGCAGGTCCTGGCAGGAATCTCTGAAGCCCATGCCGCGGCCGATACCGGATTCATAATATGAAGCGGATCTTGACATGTTGAAGGTGACCATGCACTGGTAGGCATTCCAGATGTTGACCATCCTGTTGACCTTGTCATTTGAAGTACTGACTTCAAAACCGGAAAGCAGGTTGTTCCAGAAGCTCTTCAGATTGTTAAGACCTTCATCAAATTTCTTATTGGTATTGTACTTGCTGATCAGCTGTTTAGCCGGTTCCTTGTTGATGACGTTCGGTTTGACAAATTTCTTTTCAAATGGAACTTCAATATAGGCTAAACCGAAGATGACATCGAAACTTTCATTGGCATTTAGATCCAGATGGAAGTGATGAGCACCGACCGGCTGCCAGCCATGAGCGATCGAGTTGGCACACTTGCCGTTTTTAACTGCCTGAGGTTCAGCAGGGGAACCATAGACACCCATGAATTTATCTCTGGAGGTATCAAATGAATCTACTTTTTTATTTGCGAAGAAGACAGCGTAATGATTTCTTCTTTCTCTGTATTCGGTTTTGTGATAGATGCTTGAACCGACAACTTCAACTTCACCGGTTGAATAGTTACGCTGGAAGTTTGTGGTATCATCCTGTGCATCCCATAAACAGAATTCAATGAAGGAGAACAGATCGAGTTCTCTTTTCTGCTTATCGTTATTCCTGACGGTAACTCTCATCAGCAGGATGTTGTCATTTTTTGGAACGAAGAGTTCCTGTTTGACTTCGATCTTGTTTTTGGAACCGGTTATGGTTGAATAGCCAAGACCATGATGACATTCGTAGCTGTCAAGTTTTGTCCTGCTTGGCTGCCAGCCTGGATTCCAGATCGTTTTCTTATCCTTTATATAGATATGGAAACCATCCTGATCTAAAGGCAGATTATTGTATCTGTATCGAGTGATTCTTCTTAATTTCGCATCCTTATAGAAGGAATAGCCACCTGCTGTATTTGATAACAGAGTGAAGAAGGAATCCGATCCCAGATAGTTGATCCAAGGCAGTGGAGTTTCATAATTTGTAATGACATACTCCTTGTTCAGATCGTCAAAATGACCATATTTCATATATTTACCTCCAATTTATTTGTCCTTAAACGATTAAGTTAAGTATATCTATTAATTTATCCAAAAACAAGCCTTAAAAAAGGCAATTGGAAACGCTAACAAAAAAAGTTGTTGACATTTAAAAAAATGTGCTATACTTAAATCAACGAAAACGTTTAAGTTCAATGCAAGCGCATACAGAACGAGGACGGATTCCATAATCCGAACATCAAAAATGTGTCGGATATTACTTAAGAGGAAGGGAGAGAGAAATGAAAAAACTTTTAAGTATCTTATTAGCTATGCTTATGGTTTTCAGTCTTGTTGGCTGCACTCAGAAAGAAGAACCAACTCCAACTGATGGTGGCGACACTCCGACTGATGAAACCGCTGAAGGCAAAGTATTAAATCTTTGGACTTGGAACGATGAGTTCTGGGGCTTCTTAGGCAAATACTATGCTGATGAAACAATCGATGAGTACACATTAAAGAAGGGCGATGTTACTATCAAACGTACAACTTATCCTTCTGATGGTGGTGCTTACCAGGATGCTCTTGATGCTGCATTATTAAATCAGGCCGATGCTGCTGCTGATGATAAAGTAGACCTCTTCTTAGCTGAAGCTGACTACATCATCAAGTACACTAACTCTGATGCTACTATGGATGTTAAGTCAATCGGTGTTACTGATTTCTCTAACACTTACAAGTACACTGTTGAAGCTGCTTCTGATGCTAACGGTGTTGTAAAAGGCGTTTCATTCCAGTGCTGCCCATCTGCATTGATCTACAGACGTTCAATTGCTCAGGATGTATTAGGTACTGATGATCCAGCTGAAGTACAGGCTGCGCTTGATACTTGGGAAAAATTCGACGCTGTAGCAGCTACTGCTAAAGAAAAGGGCTACACAATGCTGGCTACTTCAGTAGATGACTACCGTGTATTCTCCAACAACACTACTTCTGCATGGGTTGTTGATGGCAAATTAAATATCGATCCGGCTATTCAGGCTTGGATGGATCAGGCTGAAAGCTATACTACTAATGGCTATGCAAAATATGCTACAGGCGTATGGTCTGATGAAAAGAACTCTGAAATGTTCAAAGAAGGCAAGTCAATGTGCTTCTTCGGCCCAGCTTGGTACTTCAACTTCTGCATGGGCAATGCACAGGATCCAGATAAAGGCTGCTTCGGTGACTGGGCTATCTGCAAAGGTCCTCAGGCTCACTTCTGGGGTGGTACTTGGATGTTAGCTGCTACTGGCACTGACAACCCAACTATGGTTGCTGATATCATGAACACATTCATCAACAACGAAGACGTATGCTCTAAGTTAGTTTCTGAAGAAGCTCAGTTCTCTAACAACCAGAAAGTTAACAACAAGTTTGCTGCTGATGCTTCTTATGGAAATGACTTCTTAGGCGGTCAGAACGATACAGCTGTCTTCGCTGAACTCGCAAAAGACATCAAGTTCCAGAACATCACTCCTTACGATCAGATCTGCAACGAACAGTTACAGGCTAACTTCCTTGAATTCTTAGCTGGCACAGTTGATAAAGATACTGCCATGACTAACTTCAAAGAGGCCGTTAAGGTTGCTTACCCAAGCATTACTGTTGAGTAATTATTAATCTTAATCAATGAGAAAATCTATGGCAGGTCAAGTCTGGCCTGCCATAGTTTCTTAAATAAATAAAATCAGCAATTTGTTTAAGAAAAATGAGGTAAATATATGGAAAAAACTAATAAAAACAATAAAAAATCCATATCCTATGCTAAATGGGGTTACTATTTCATTGCTCCGTTTTTTCTTGTGTATGCGATTTTTACTTTGTACCCACAGATCTTGACCATCTACAACAGTTTCTTTGAAAACTATCGTGATGGTCTGAATATCATCGGTCCGAACTTTGTCGGTCTGGCTAACTACAAGGCCCTGTTCACCGCTGACAGCTCTGGTGTTATTCCGCTCATCAAATATCTTGGCAATACGGTCTGGCTTTGGGTCATTGGTGCCGTTCCGCAGTTTGTCGTTTCGATGCTGCTGGCGTTGTTCTTTACCAGTACCAGATTGAATATCAAAGGACAGCAGTTCTTCAAGACTGTCATTTATATGCCGAATATCATCATGGCTTCGGCATTCGCCATGCTGTTCTTTGCCCTGTTCTCACAGGTCGGTCCAGTTAACCAGCTGGTCATGGCAATGGGTATTGCTGATACTCCGATCAATTTCTTAGGTCTGCAGGTCTCTGTTCAGACGCTGATCGGACTTATGAACTTCCTGATGTGGTTTGGTAATACTACCATCTTATTGATGGCTGGTATTCAGGGTATCGATGAAGCTCTGTTTGAGTCTGCGAGACTTGACGGTTCCACATCTACGCAGGTATTCTTCAACATCACGATGCCGTTGCTGATGCCGATCTTCATCTTTGTATTCATTACATCGATGATCGGTGGTATCCAGATGTTCGATGTTCCGCAGATTTTAACGAATCGTGCTGGTACTCCTAACCATACATCGACAACTCTTGTCATGTATCTGAGCTCATACTTAGGTATTTCCAAGAACTACGGTATGGCCGGTGCTGTATCAGTTCTGCTGTTCATCATAACTGCTGTACTCTCGACGATCGTCTTCAAGTCCATCAGTCCGAGCAGCAATAAATAGGAAGGGGAAAGATCATGAAAGATATTAATAAAAGTGCACAGATAAAATTATTGATCTCCCGTATCGTTGTATACGCGATCCTGATTTTCCTTTCTTTCTTATGTTTGTTCTTCTTCTATCTGATGTTTGTAAATGCGACCAGATCCAATGGTGAATTACAGAGCGGTTTCACGCTTATTCCAAGCGGAAATTTCTTTACAAACTTCTACAATGCATGGCATGACGGTGATATCAACATCCCGGTCGGCATGAAGAACAGTTTCCTGGTAGCGATCCTCTCTGCTGCCTTAACGACATATTTCTCAGCTTTGACTGCTTATGGTACTTATGTCTATAACTTCAAGTTCAAGAAAATCGCCCATCTGTTCATTCTTGCCATCATGATGATCCCTTCACAGGTCTCAGCAGTAGGTTTCATTCAGCTGGCCTTCAAATATGGTCTGACGAATAAGCTCTGGGTGCTGATCATTCCGGCGATTGCTGCTCCATCATGCTACTTCTATATGAGACAGTATCTTGAAGCTACTCTGCCGTTAGAAATGGTAGAAGCTGCCAGGATCGACGGCAGTAACGAGTTCAGGATCTTTAACGAGATCGTACTTCCGATCATGAAACCGGCGATCGCTGTACAGGCTATCTTCTCGTTCGTCGGTTCCTGGAACAACTATTTCATGCCTTCTCTGCTGCTGAACAAACCGGAAGTCAAAACTGTCCCGGTTATGATCGCGACATTAAGAAGTGCCGATTACACAAAGTTTGATATGGGTAAGGTTTATATGCTCATGCTGATGGCTATCTTACCGGTTATGGTTATTTATATCATCCTTTCTAAATCAATCATTAAGGGTGTTACATCTGGTTCAGTTAAGGGATAAAGGAGAAATATTATGGCAGAAGTAATTTTAAAGAATATTAAAAAGGTCTATCCGTTTGGTGATACCGAAAAGAAACAGAAAAAGAATTTAAAGAAAGCTGTTGAAGATAATCCAGAAACTAATAAAGTCAATCTGCAGATCACTGATGAAGGTGTTGTTGCAGTTCAGGAATTCTCTCTTGATATCAAAGATAAGGAATTCATCGTTCTGGTTGGTCCATCTGGCTGTGGTAAATCCACAACCTTAAGAATGGTTGCCGGTCTGGAAGAAATTTCCGGTGGTGAACTATATATCGATGGCAACCTGGTCAATTCAGTTGAACCAAAGGATAGAGATATCGCCATGGTCTTCCAGTCATATGCTCTTTATCCACATATGACAGTCAGAGAGAATATGGGATATTCTTTGAAGATCAAGAAGGTTCCAAAGGATGAAATCGACCGCAAGGTTAAAGAAGCTGCTGAGATCCTTGATATCACACAGTATCTTGATCGTAAGCCAAAAGCCTTATCAGGCGGCCAGAGACAGCGTGTTGCGATCGGCCGTGCTATCGTTCGTGATCCGAAAGTCTTGTTGATGGATGAACCTTTATCCAACCTGGATGCGAAACTGCGTAACCAGATGAGAGCTGAGATCATCAAACTCAGAAAGAGAATCAACACTACCTTTATCTATGTTACACATGACCAGACTGAAGCTATGACTTTAGGTGATCGTATCGTCGTTATGAAGGATGGTTTCATCCAGCAGATCGGTACTCCGCAGGAAGTCTATGATCATCCGCGCAATCAGTTCGTATCAGGCTTTATCGGCACACCGCAGATGAATTACTTTGATGCACAGCTGGCTATAGAGGGCGGAAAATATGTCGTTAAGACCGGCGGTATCACAGTCGAATTATCAGACGACAAGCAGGAAAGACTCAAAGCCCTGAATATTCAGCCGCAGGATGTTACTTTAGGTGTAAGACCTGATCATATCCAGCTGACTGACAAGGGTGGTGTCAAAGGCCTTGTTGAAGTATCAGAACTGATGGGTCCATCATGCCACTTACACATGGATGTTGATGGCAAGGACGTCATCGCTATAGTACCAACAGAAGGAAAAGCTGTAGATTACATGGGCAAGAATGTTGAACTTGCCTTCAATGGCGAAGTATGCCATGTCTTCTCCAAGGAAGATCAGCATAATCTGGAATATTAAAAGATAAAGCCTTGGATCTCCAAGGCTTTATATAAGGAAAATATTATGAAAGAGTTTATTGGCTACAAACACGGAATAAACTTTGGTGGCTGGTTTTCACAATGTGATAACAGCGAACAAAGATACAACAGCTTTATTTCTGAAGCTGATTTTGAAACCGTCAGTAAGTGGGGCCTGGATCATATCCGCATTCCTATCGACTACGAACTTGTCTTGAATGATGATGATACTTTCAAACAGAGCGGCTTCGACAGGATCAGAAACTGTATTGAATTATGCAAGAAATACGGTTTGAATATGATTCTCGATTTACATAAAACTAAAGGTTTCAGTTTTGATTATAAAGAAAACGAAAATGGCTTTTTTGAGGATCGCTATTTCCAGGATCTTTTCTGTAAGCTTTGGGCACAGTTAGCAAGAGATTTTGGTCATTATGACAATCTGGCTTTTGAACTGCTCAACGAAGTAACTGATGAATCATATATTGATGTCTGGAATGAAGTTTCGATAAGAGCGATCCAGATGATCAGAGATTTTGCGCCAACGATCAAGATTCTGGTCGGTTCATATCACAATAATTCGGTAAGTGCGGTAAGAAAACTCGCTTTGCCATATGACAGCAATATCGTTTATAACTTTCACTGTTATGAGCCTTTGGCTTTTACCCATCAGGGTGCTTATTGGATTCCAACGATGGATACATCTTTCAGGATGAAATTTGAGGAACCGTACAGTGTTTATCGTGAAAATACGAAAAAGATCGGTGAACGCTATATGTATAATCTCCCGGAAAGCGAGGATGTCATTGATGAGAAATTCTTTGAAATGATCTTCGCTGATGCCTTGAAAGTCTGCGAAGAGCGAAATGTTGCCATTTACTGTGGTGAATATGGTGTCATCGATCTTGCACAGCCGGAAGATACACTGAAATGGTATCGCTGCATCAATAAAGTATTTGAAAAATATAATATCGGCCGGGCAGCCTGGACTTATAAGGAAATGGATTTTGGTCTGGTCGGTAAACATTACGATTCAGTAAGGGATGAACTGATTAAATTACTGTAAAAAAATATGGTCTCTATTAAAGATATCGCTAAAAAATGCAACGTCTCAGTTGCCACTGTCTCAAAAGCTTTGAACGATCAGTCGGACATCTCTGAAGCGACCAAGGAAAAGATCCGCAAAGTCGCCAGAAAGATGGGCTATACGACTAATGTTTCAGCCAGAGCTTTGAAGACAAAGCGTACCTATAATCTGGGTATTCTTTTTGCGGACGATAGAGCCGGACTGTCACATGAATATTTCTCCATGATCTTAGAGAGTTTCCAGAGAGAAGCAGAGAAATATGGCTATGATATAACCTTTATCAATCATGCGATCGCCGGCAAGAAGACCACATATTTAAGGCATGTTGAATACCGCCTGCTTGATGGTATCGTGATCATGACCGCCGATTTCAAGGATCCTGAGATCATCGAACTGTGCTCTTCAAAGATCCCGGTCGTGACTATCGATTATGTCATTGGCAATTGTGCCGCGGTACTTTCGGATAATAACCAGGGTATGGAAGACATTGTCCGCTATGCTTATAGTATGGGACATAGAAAGATTGCCTATATCTTTGGCGATTCGACAGATGTTACGAATAATCGTGTAAGCAGCTTCATGAGAACATGCCGTTTGCTTGATATAGATGTTCCGAATGAATATCTGGTTAAAGGATCTTATCATGACATCAAGGACTGTCGGGATAAGACGGCTGCGCTGCTAGACCTGAAGGATCCGCCAACGCTGATCATCTTCCCTGATGATTATTCTTATATCGGCGGTATGGAAGCGATCAATGCGCGCGGCATGAGTGTTCCGAATGATGTCTCGGCTGTCGGCTATGATGGCATCAATATGGCTAAGATCATGAATGTCACGACTTATGAACAGGATACGGAAGCTTTAGGTTCGATGGCTGTGCGTAAACTGCTGCAGATGATCAATCAGCCGGAACTTCCACCTGAGCATGTCATCATCAGCGGTCAGATGCTGGAAGGCTCAACGGTCAAACGTCTGAATTAAAAGGGGATCATATGAGATATACGATTGAAAACGAATTTCTGAAAGCCGAAATCAGTGATCTGGGTGCTACACTCACTCGTCTGATCGATAAAAAAAGCGGTATCGATGTCGTGCTTGGTTTTGACACGGATGAAGATTATATCCGCAATTCCGGTAATAATATCGGGGCAACGATCGGCCGAAACTCCAATCGGATCGGCAACGCTGAGTTTGTCTTGAACGGGAAGAAATATAAATTAAGTGTCAACGACAATATGAATCAGCTGCATGGCGGCGGTGACAATGGCTTTGCCTTTAAGACCTGGAAACTGGAATCTCTAAATGCTGATACATTGGTACTTTCCTACCTGTCTAAGGATCTTGAGGAAGGCTTTCCTGGCAATCTGAAGGTCACTGTTACTTATCGTCTGGAAGCAGATACAATTACGGAAATATTTTCCGGCCTAAGTGACCAGGATACGATCTTCAATATGACAAATCATTCCTATTTCAATCTGGGGGACGAAAATATCCTTGATCATTATCTGCATATGACTGCCGATGTTTACTCTCCGACGGATCAGTATGGTCTGACACTTGACGAGACCAGAAAAACAGAAGGCACACCCTATGATTTCAGTTCTTTCTCAAGGATCAAAGATCATTTCAAGGATATCATCAACATTGATAACAATTATGTTTGGGAAAATATGGATGATAAACTGATGTGTGAGCTGAAGAATGATAAGCTGCAGCTGAACATCTATTCTGATCTTCCGGATATGCATGTCTATACAGCGTACTACCTTTCCACTGATACCAGCAAAACCGGAACAGCATATGGCAAGTACGATGGCATAGCTCTGGAAGCTCAATTCTATCCTAACGGGATCAATTATGGAGATCATTATCTTTCACCGGTGATCAGAAAAGGCGAAGAAGTCTCACATTATATCCGTTATCAGATCAAAAACCTTTAAAGACGGTCAGCTGAACTTCAGGGACATTATTCCAATGCTCTGATCATACAGTCAGATTGTATTTTATTGAACAGTATATCAACAAAACAGGATGAAAAATCCTGTTTTTTAATGGTCATTTTAGGATTACGACCTTTTTCTGGCAATAAAGATATGAAGGAGGTAAAAATATGAGATCAATAATGGTTGAACCGGAGAGATTGGAAAGCACGGCATCCAGGATTGAAGAAGCCAATCGCGAATACGATCGCACTTATCAGGCGATCTATGTCGAAGTAGATAAGATGTCAGCGTCCTGGCAAGGCAAAGATAATACGGCTTTTACCAATCAGATCAAAAGTTTTGAAGACGATCTCAGACAGATTTCGATGATCATGCGGCAGTATGCGGATTTCCTGCGTAATTCAGCGCGAGCTTATCGTGAAACACAGGATGAGATCTACAGCCGTGCCAATCACTTGAGAACAGTGTAAGGAGGTTAAATGGACAATATTAGAATTACACTACCCGAAGTAAGTGAAACAGCATCTCAGATCAGAAACTACAATTCAAATCTTGATGAGATACTGAGTTTTGTATCCAAGACGATGAATGAACTGAACAGTATCTGGGAATCTGATGGTCAGGAGATGCTGCTGTCACGCTTTCAGCGTTTTGCGACGCGTTTTATTGATGAATCAGAGGTTATCGAATCCTATGCCCGATTCCTTGATTCAACTGTTTCCGACTACGATTCTCTTGAATCAACGATCGTAGCCAATGCTTCAAGCTTCAATTAGAAAAAGTATGCTCTGCTTTGCGGGAATAATAATGTTAGTTACCTGTGTTTCCTGCAAAGCAGAAACAGCTGAACCTTATAAGGTCAAAGATTATCTCGATGACCTTTCTTATATAAGCGGCATAGGAATCAGTGATGATTTTGAAGAAGATCTTGAAGATCTGAAAGAATGGGAGATCATCGATGAAGAAGATGAATCTTCTTATGAAAAACCATTGAATTATGACTATCTGTCTAAGACAGTTAAAAATCTGCTTGGTGAAGAAAATACCGATGAATATATTCCCGAAGAATATAAAAAGAAAAAGACTATAAGCGCAGAAGAGGCTAAAGAAGTCATTCACAAGGCAGTCAATAAAATGAATAACCGGACTTTTGAACCTGATGTCACGGCGATGTATGTACAGGAACCTAAAAACGAATTCGACGAGCTGTCTAAGGGTGATCTGCTGCTGAAAGACGGGCGTTATTATATCATCACGGGCAGTGATGAAGATAATATCCGCTATCGCGATGCTGAGTTTGAAGAAGTCTTTTCCTATCTGGATATAAGTGATACCTATGAGATCGATTTTACCGATGCTGAAGTGACTTCCTATGGCGAAGAAGAAACTAATACAGCTTATTCCAATGAGAAATTCAGACTTCTTTCCAGCAGCAATAATCATGTCTTTAACACTGATGGATTCAGGATCTCATATACACTCAATCGTTCGGGAATCGATATACATCTTTCCAAGGATGTCAACGGTATGAATGTTTATGGCGATCTCAGTATCAACAACATTAAACCATCCTTTAAATGGACTTATGAGGAAAATGACCTCAAAAACTGTTTTTTCAATATCAAATTCAATTCAACAGAAAAGATCGGCTGTTCGACGGGCAAGTATGGCAATTATCATCTTAAATTTTCTGATCTTGATTCTTCAACTTTCAGAAATCTCGTAAAATCGATGATCCAGCCGGCTAAAGATCAGGTTGAAGCTTCTTTGCGCATCTGCCGGATCAGAACGCCGATCCCGGAGATTCCTACGGCTTTTCTGGATCTTGATGTCCTGATCAAACTCTATACATCCGGCAAAGCAGAGATCGATTTGTATAATACACATTCACTGGGCTTTGAGACCAGAGATGGTCATATCAGATTCATCAATGAGAATTCGCACGATTATGATACGATCCTGCAGGGTTCTGCTAAAGCAGCAGCCGGGATCAATCTGGGGCTTGAAGCAGCTTCTTTTGATCTGGCGGATGTTGAACTCGATGGCGGTTTAAGAGGCGTTTTAAAGGCTACCATGCATCTTTTCGATGATGAAGGAAATATGTCTTCAGAAGCTTCCGATATTGCTTATTCGACGCTGGAAGAGGTGTCAAAAGGCAATTCTGATGTCAAAGTATGCGGTGATGTTTCTTTTTACTGGATGGTGGATCTTATTATCAATACATCGAAAACCAAGATGGCTAAGCTGGGTTTTTCCAGAACTTTCCATATCATGGATGATGACGATCAGGTTTTCGGCAATCTGCATCACATTGAGGATGGACATTTTGTAAAACGCTGTACCCGTAAAGACCGCAAGGGCATTATGACAATGGAACAGGTCACATCTACGCGTATTGTTCTGGATTCTTATGCGGAAGTTTTAAAAGAAAATGCTTTAACTTTAAAGGAATAGTATCTCTGCATCTGTTCGATCAGTTTGAGAAACGGTAGAAGACGATCTCGGCGTCGCTGTTGAAACGCGCTTTCTTTTCTGCCATGCCGAGGCCGTTGCTTATGTCGAGAACATGATCATTTTTGAAAGTCTTGCCATGAGCGTATTTCTCATAACCCTCATTTCTGCTGAAAAGACTGAAAAGCGGAATATTGAGCTGAATGCCAAGCGAATGACCGCTGAGCATATAATCGAAACTGTAATTCGTGATTTCATCGAAACGATCAGGGTAATGCCCAACAGCCAGTGTGAAATAGGAATTATTCAGACCTGAGAAACAGGCTGAATGGTCGTGTCCGAGATCAAGACCGACCAGATTGAGAAAACTGTGAGTGTCTAAACCGATCTGGACGTTTTCGTTATCCAGGATCTTGATGTTGCAGTCGCGGTAGAGCTGTTCGATACTGTCTCTGTATTTCAGATCAAGTTCTCCCAGGACAGCATATTTGCCATAACGGGGATTCAGATCACAAAGGGCATTTTTTACTTTTTCCAGATCTTCGCCACTTGGTGATGAAGAAAACAGATCACCACCGAAAATGATGAGATCTGGTTTAAAATCTCTGATAATCAAAACAGCTCTGTCAAAGAGCTTATCGTTATCCAGTTCATTGAACCTTGCATCAGAAAAATAACTGATCAGAAGATTGTTGAGCTTCTCATCGGCTTTATCAGATACGATGATTTCTTCTCTGATTTTGAGCTGTTCAGGATTGATTGTCGTGGTATTGTAATAGACCAGAAAGCCGCTGATTAAAACAACAGAAAGGCCAAGCAGAATCTTCTTCAACATAAGATAATTATACTATTTTGCCTTCACATAATTTTCCATAATTTAAACATAATCCTGATACAGACTTTTTATACTATATAGATGCAGGAAGGAAATATCCTGCAACGAT
>CADCOR010000170.1 GCA_902803055.1 uncultured Erysipelotrichaceae bacterium | reverse complement strand
CAACTTGTCTTGCAAGTAAGATATGTTCACGAGTTTGTGGCATAGGTCCATCAGTTGCAGCAACAACCAGGATAGCACCATCCATCTGCGCAGCACCAGTGATCATGTTTTTAACATAGTCAGCGTGTCCCGGGCAGTCTACGTGAGCGTAGTGTCTCTTGTCTGTCTTGTATTCAACGTGAGCGGTATTGATAGTGATACCACGAGCCTTTTCTTCAGGCGCTCCGTCGATCTGGTCATAAGCCTTGAATTCGGCCTGACCCTTTTCTGCTAAACGCTTGGTAATAGCAGCTGTTAAAGTTGTCTTACCATGGTCAACGTGACCGATGGTACCGATATTGACGTGTTCCAGGGAACGGTCAAATTTTTCTTTTGCCATCTTAAGTTTTCCTCCTAATTTAACACTTAATATTTTAAGATAAAACCCCTTATTTAGCAATTGCTATCGGGTGTTTTTCTTGACAATTTCTTCTGCGATGCTGGCTGGAACTTCGGCATAGTGATCCATCTGCATCATGTAGTTTCCACGGCCCTGTGTATTGGATCTGAGATCGGTTGCGTAACCGAACATCTGTGACAGCGGAATGAACGCTCTGATGACAACAGCGTTGCCGCGTTCTTCCTGATCATTGATGTGTCCGCGACGTTTTGTGACATCGCCCATGACTGTTCCAAGGTATTCGCTCGGGACAGTTATTTCTACATCCATGATCGGTTCCAAGAGGACCGGGTTACATTTCTTGGCAGCTTCCTTGAGTGCCAGGCTTGCGGCTGTTTTGAAGGCCATTTCTGAAGAGTCAACTTCATGAGCGGAACCATCGAACAGGGTCGCCTTGATATCTACTACCGGATAACCGGCGATCAGACCATTCTCAAGTGCAGCTTTTAAACCTTCCTGTGTCGGCTTGATATATTCTCTTGGAACAGTACCGCCGACGACAGCATCAATGAACTCAAAGCCTTTGCCGGTCTCATTTGGTTCAAATTTGATCCAGACGTGACCATACTGTCCACGACCGCCGGACTGTCTGACGAATCGGCCTTCACAATCAGCTGCTGATCTGATGGTCTCACGGTAGGCAACCTGCGGTTTACCGACATTGCATTCAACTTTGAATTCGCGCTTCATTCTATCAACGATGATATCCAGATGAAGTTCACCCATACCGGCAATGATCGTCTGTCCGGTCTCTTCATCAGTGTATGTCTTGAAAGTCGGATCTTCTTCAGCGAGTTTCGCCAAAGCGATATCCATCTTATCAGAGTCGGCCTTGGTTTTAGGCTCGACAGACATCTGAATAACCGGTTCAGGGAAGATCATTGATTCCAAGATGATCGGATGTTTTTCATCACAGAGCGTATCACCAGTTGTAGTGTTCTTTAATCCAACTGCAGCTGCAATATCACCGGCATCGACCTCTTCGATATCCGCGCGGTGGTTTGCGTGCATCTGGACCAATCTTCCAAATCTTTCCTTGTAATCTTTAGTAGCATTAAGCACATAAGATCCAGCTGTAGCTACACCGGAGTAGACTCTGAAGTAGGTGAGTCTTCCGACGAACGGGTCAGTCATGACCTTGAAGGCCAGTGCGGCAAACGGTTCGCTGTCTGAAGCATGTCTTTCAACTTCTTCGCCATACTTGGCTGTTCCTTTGATTGCCGGAACATCAAGCGGGGAAGGCAGATATTCAACGACTGCATCAAGCAGCAGCTGGATACCTTTGTTCTTGTAGGCTGAACCGCATAATACCGGGAAGAATTCGGAACTTAAGACCGCTTTTCTGATCGCTGCTTTGATAAGTGAAACTTCCGGATCTTTTCCATCAAGGAAGATCTCCATCAGTTCATCATCATAATCGCAGAGCTTTTCGATCAGCTCGTTTCTTAACAGTTCCGCATCATCTCTGTACTGTTCTTCAATTTCCGATTCCTGGATATCTGTACCAAGGTCGTTAGGATACATATACTGTTTCCTTTCAACCAGGTCAATGATACCGCGGAAGGTGTTCTCAGCACCGATCGGCATCTGAATGGCTGCTGCTTTGGCGGCAAGCTTATCGCCGATCGATTTGACTGACATCATGAAGTCAGCTCCTGTCGCATCCATCTTGTTGGCAAAGACGATTCTTGGCACATGATAGGTCGAAGCCTGTCTCCAGACTGTTTCAGTCTGTGGTTCAACGCCCGCCTTGGAATCCAACACGGTGACCGCACCATCAAGTACTCTGAGGGATCTTTCAACTTCAACTGTGAAGTCAACGTGTCCCGGGGTATCGATGATGTTTACTCTTGTTTTAGGAAGCTGATTCTTTGAGCCTGGCCAGAAAGTTGTCGTTGCAGCGGAAGTGATGGTTATACCTCTTTCCTGTTCCTGCTCCATCCAGTCCATCTGGCTGGCACCATCATGAGTTTCACCAATCTTATGTGTTTTTCCGGTAAAGAAGAGAATTCTTTCTGTACAGGTAGTCTTGCCTGCATCGATATGCGCCATGATGCCAATATTTCTTGTATTTTCTAAAGCATATTGACGTGCCATAACGTTTCTCCTTTTCTAATTACCAGCGATAATGAGCAAATGCCTTATTTGCTTCAGCCATCTTATGAGTATCGTCCTTCTTCTTGACAGACTGACCGGTACCATTAGAGGCATCAATGATTTCGGCAGCTAATCTTTCTTCCATGGTTCTTTCAGATCTGAGTCTTGAATAGTTAACGATCCATCTGAGACCTAAAGTAAGTCTTCTTTCATCAGATACTTCAACCGGAACCTGGTAGTTAGCACCACCGACTCTTCTTAATTTTAATTCGAGCTGAGGCATGACATTATCCAATGCTTTTTCAAATACTTCCATTGGCTGCTGGCCTGTTTTCTTCTCTACGATGTCGAATGCATTATAGAGAATGTTCTGTGCAACGCCTTTTTTACCATCTAACATGATCTTGTTGATTAAACGCGTTACAAGTTTTGAATTGTAAATAGGATCTACCAATACATCCCTTTTCGCTATATGTCCTTTTCTTGGCATTTTTAATCTCCTTTCATGTTTTACTTAGGCTTTTTGGCGCCGTATAAAGAACGACCCTGCTTTCTGCCGTCAACACCGGCGCAGTCGAGGGTACCTCTGATGATGTGATAACGTACACCAGGAAGGTCCTTAACACGTCCGCCACGGATCATGACAACTGAGTGTTCCTGCAGGTTGTGTCCGATACCAGGAATGTAAGCAGTAACTTCCATACCGTTTGATAAACGAACACGGGCATACTTTCTTAAAGCTGAGTTAGGCTTCTTCGGGGTCATTGTACCGACACGGGTGCAGACACCTCTTTTTTGCGGGGAAGCCAGATCAATTGGACGGTTCTTTAAAGAGTTGAAACCTTTATTAAGAGCCGGAGCTTTTGATTTGAATGTTCTAGCTTTTCTGCCTTTTCTTATTAACTGATTAATTGTTGGCATTTGTATTTTCTCCTTTCTTCACAATGCACACTTTATCAGGTGTGCCAAATATCTGACTTATATATAGATCCTTTCGGATCCGGTCAGCTTCCTTATACTACCAGAAACAGATATTCAAATCAAGCATTTTTGCACGATTTTATGCATATTTTGCTGTTTCACGGTCTCAGCTGTGCCAAATGGCTGATTTTTCCTTGTTTTTTGTCAGTTATCAAAGCACAGACTATAATAATGATATATGAGAGGTTTAAATAATGGAACAGATAATCAAGAGTCTACTGGAAAATGACCTTTACAAGTTTTCCATGGGTCAGGCCATCTATCATCAGTTTTCTGACTATAAAACGACCTGGTCATTTAAATGCCGCAACAAGGACGTTAAATTCAATGAAGAAACTGTTGAAGAGATCAAAAGACAGATCAGGCTTTATTGTAATCTGAGGTTCAAGGAAGATGAACTTGAATATCTCAACGGTATCAGATGGATCAAGGGATCCTATGTGGATTTTCTCAGGTTATGGAAACCGCGCTATGATGATTTCCGCTTTGAGCTGCATGATGGCGAGCTGCAGATCGAAACGTTTGGTACCTGGCTTAATACTTCCATGTATGAAATTCCGACTCTGGCGATTGTCAACGAAGTCTATTTCCGCATGAATTATGATTATGAAAAGCTGATGGCTGATTTCAGGGCCAGAGCTGATGAAAAATGCAGGAAAGTGCAGGAAGGCGTATACAAACTGGGCTCATATTCGGAATTCGGCTTGCGAAGACGTCTTTCGGCTGAAGCACAGGAATACATCATCTCCGAACTCAGCAAGACCAATTCCAAGGATTCACACTTCCTCGGCACTTCAAATGTCTTTCTGGCCAGAAAGTTCAATCTCACTCCGGTCGGCACGATGGCTCACGAATGGATCATGTGCGTCGGACAGGGCGATCACAAACACAATCCGGCTTATTCCAATTACTATGCGCTCAATGCCTGGGTCAAGGAATACGGCGTCCTCAATGGTACGGCTCTGACGGATACGATCACCACCGATACTTTCTTAAGAGATTTCCGTCTGACTTTTGCGACCTTATTCTCTGGCGTCAGACATGACAGTGGCGACCCGATCGTATGGGGTAATGTGATGATCGCTCACTATGAACAGCTTGGCATCGATCCGAAAAACAAGACTCTGCTTTTCTCAGACAGTCTGAGTTTTGAAAAGGCCAACCGGATCTATGAACATTTTAACGGCAGATGCAAGGTTGCCTTTGGTATCGGTACATATCTGTCCAATGATACTTATATCGAACCGCTCAACATCGTCATGAAAGTAACCAAGTGCAATGGCCAGGATGTGGCCAAGATCTCGGATGTTGAAGGCAAGGGCATGTGCAAGAATCAGGAATATGTCGATTATCTCAAGCGAAGTATCGACTGGCGTATGAAAAACGAAGGAGTTAAGTGATGTTTGATGCAGTAAAAGAAAAAGACAGGATCGTAGCTTTTATCCGTGATTATTATCAGAAACACCATCTGAAAGGGGCAGTATTGGGCATTTCGGGCGGCAAGGATTCGGCAGTCGTCGCCGCTTTGATGTGCGAAGCGATCGGCAGTGAGAATGTCGTCGGTCTGACTTTGCCATGTCATTCCAAGGATGCGGATGCGGCCGATGCCAGACTGGTGGCCGATAAATTTGGTTTTGAACTGCTGAATATCGACCTGACCGATACATTCGATACCTTCCGCAGGCAGATCGATAAGCTGGGCAATTTCAGCGAAGAAGAAAGCAGAAACTCGGATATCAACCTCAAGCCGCGTTTGCGGATGTCGTCCGTATACTATATGGCTGCTTTACTCAGTGCGGTCAAAGGCGGCACTTATATCGTTCCCGGTACCAGCAATGCCTGTGAACTGTATGTGGGCTATTTCACCAAGGGTGGTGATTCCGTTTACGATATCGCTCCGATCTATGGCCTGACTGTCGATGAAGTTATCGCAGTCGGTGCTGTGCTCAATGTTCCAGAAAAAGTCTTGTACCGCACGCC
The DNA here is from genome assembly GCA_902803055.1 of uncultured Erysipelotrichaceae bacterium. Classification (GTDB taxonomy): domain Bacteria; phylum Bacillota_I; class Bacilli_A; order Erysipelotrichales; family Erysipelotrichaceae; genus Colivicinus. The sequence continues at coordinate 38,787 of CADCOR010000170.1, read as the reverse complement.
GGATGATGGCATTTCCGGACTCAGCGATGAAGATAAACTTGGCGTGAAATATAAAGATATCGGTAAAGTTCTGCGCAATGAGGAAGTAGATGAAAAGGAAAGAGAAAAGATCGAGATCCTGCATGGCAAGGCTGCTCACAAGTTCAATGTGCCAGTCTACAAAATTGAGGAGTAGGATGCGTTTAGGTATCTACTGCGGTTCTTTCAACCCGGTCCACAAAGGCCATATCCGGATCGCTGAAGAATGTGTGAAGCAGGGCTATGTCGATAAAGTCATGATCATCGCTACCGGTTCCTACTGGAACAAGAATGATCTGATGCCTCTTAATGACAGACTGAACATGCTCAGGCTTGTTGCGGGTGAAGACATCATCATCGATGACAGATACAACGAAATGCCCTATACTTATCAGATCTTTGAAAAACTGAATGAAGATTATCCTCAGGATGAACTTGTTTTTGTAGTTGGAGCCGATAATCTTTTGAAGTTTGAAGACTGGAAAGAATATAAGCAGCTATTGCACTACGATTTCATTGTCGTAGACCGTGAAGATATCGATGTGCCCGAACAGATGAAGCGTCTGCATAAGGAAAATTATGTCATCCTGGATTTGGAGAAGATGGATATCAGTTCCACTTTTATCCGCAATCATCTGGATGATTATAAAGCGATCGAAGATATGATCGATAAGAAAGTCTATGATTATCTGAGAAGGAGAAAGTCATGACACAGCACGAAATATTAAACAGGCATGAACTGCTGGATGAAAAAGGCCAGCTGATCGAGTGCGGATTTGCGAAAACGATGATCCTTGATTATGATCGCCGTAAAATCAAAGCCAATTCGTTACGGATCAAGGAATGGGACTACTATCTTGTCTATAATGACAGGTATGCTTTGGCTTTGACTGTCGATGACAATTCATATATGGCACTTGATTCCATATCTTTGATCGATTTCAGAGTGCCATGTGAACATACAAATTCACCAATGAAGTTCATGACTCTCGGCAAACGGAATTTTCCATCTTCTTCGCTAAGCGGCGATGTTACGGGGGATGGAAAAGGCTATAAGATCGAATTCATAAACAAGGGTGATGAAAGAATTCTGCGCTTTCATATGGACGATTTCAAAGATGGCAAGCCGATAAAAGGGGAAGTCACTCTGAAAGATCCGCATGATGAATCCATGGTGATCGCTACACCTTATAAAGAAAGTAAAGTTCATTTCTATTACAATCAGAAGATCAACTGTATGCCTGCTCAAGGCAAGCTTTCTTTTGATGGCGAAGAATATATCTTTGATCCATCAGACAGCTTTGGAACTTTAGACTGGGGCAGAGGGGTGTGGACTTACAAGAACACCTGGTATTGGGGCTCAGCTTCCGGGCTTGTTGATGGACATCGCTTCGGCTTTAACATCGGTTATGGCTTTGGCGATACTTCGGCTGCCAGTGAGAACATGCTGTTTTATGACGGCAAGGCGCATAAGCTTTCTGAAGTTACATTCAATATTCCTATGAAAGATGGCAAAGAGGATTATCTCAAAGACTGGACCTTTACTTCTGATGATGGCCGTTTTGAAATGGATTTTGTACCGGTCATTGACCGTTATTCCAATACCGATTTCATCATTCTCGGTTCCAATCAGCATCAGGTCTTTGGAAAATTCTCCGGCAAAGCGATCCTTGATGACGGCAGAGTCATAACGATTAAAGATTTTATGGGCTTTGCCGAAAAAGTCAGCAATAAATGGTAAAAAGAAGGTCACGTGTTATGCGTGACCTGAATTAATCAATCTGCTAAAGAGCCAAACGGATCCCATGGATCAAGAACGATTGGCTTTTTCTTTGCGGCCGCAAGCTGTTTCTTGTTCAGATATCTGCGGTGGACGACCGCTTCAAAGACATATTTGTCAAACCAGCTGTCGGAGGCGATGTAGTATCCTTTAAGACCGGATTTTTCACCCCAGGAGTTCTCGATCTTCCAGCGGGTCGGCTTGTTTTTGACGAGATTGACGCCGGTAAGCACCATGGCGTGATTCATGGCTGATTCCCTGGTGTCCAGCATATCTTCCTTAGACATATCAAGTTTCATTTTCAGGGTGTCAGGGTAATTGAAGCTCTGATCATCCCATAAGCCTGCACTTCTGTCGGCATCTTTGGAACAGTCGCAGCCAAACCAGACGAGTTCATTGTCTTTCAGCTGTTTGAGAATGAGATCCTTGAAATCATTCATCGGCAGGTTAAGGAAGAACACTTCGTTAGCTGTTCCTGCCACATTGCCGAGATATTTGACGGTGTAGGTCTGATAGAAAGGCTTGTCTTTGGTAGGACCATTGATGATGCCGATGTATTCATCAAGATCAACACCAAGATATTTTTCATACATCTCAAGAGGTGTAACATCGTAGTAGGCATGATATTTGTCTTTGCTGTCGTAGTATTCAAAAGTAAATGTTTTTGGCGGTACACCGAAACAGTTGCACAGCAGACTGTAGCATTCTTTAAGACATTCATCTTTTAAAGGCTGCAGTTCGATGAGTTCGTGAACTTTCTTGGAATCGGCCACGAACTTTCTTAAACGGCGGTTGAGGATCCTGTTCATCGCTGCCGTATTGGAAGACTGGAAGGTCTCAGGCATTGCCGTCTTTGGACAGATACCGTATTTCTTGACCAAAGAGACCATCATATCCCACTGTCCGCCATCACCGATCGCTGTTTTTAAAAGATAGCGCATCGTTTCAGAGTTTAAATCTGTATCAGCTTCAGCGATCATTGTTTCCAAGAAGTAGTTGATCTTCTCGAGTTTGTCATAAAAAGCAATGTAGTTCTGGGACAGTTCAAACTGATCCTTGATCTTGTATTTTTTGGCAATGATCTCTCTTAAAAGGGTCATTGATGAAAACAGCCAGCATCTTCCCGAGTGCTGCTGATCGCTTACCGGCAGTGTTTTGATATTGATCGAGAAAAGATCAGGATTATCACATTTGCTTTCAAAGCGCTTGGAGATCTTCTCCAGAGGACTTTCGGTCAAAGCGTTTCTGACGACTGTAAACTGGCTGTCATTAAGATAATCATTTCTTAATGAATCAAGTGTTTTAGGAGTTATAGCTTCAAATTTTTTCATAATAATATTCTTCTTTCCACCAACTATAATAACACTGTCTTCTAAGGTATAATTTATGCTATGAAAGAAAATAAGTTTGAACTTGTTTCGGAATATAAGCCGATGGGTGATCAGCCCGAAGCGATCGATCGCCTGGTAGAGGGACTAAATCAGGGGAAACATGAACAGGTGCTTTTAGGTGCTACCGGTACCGGCAAGACTTTTACGATCGCCAATGTGATCGCGAAAGTCAATAAACCGACGCTGGTCTTTGCCCACAACAAGACCCTGGCTGGTCAGCTTTATTCCGAGTTCAAAGCTCTTTTCCCGCATAATGCGGTCGAATATTTCATTTCCAACTTTGATTTCTATCAGCCGGAAGCCTATATGCCCAAGACTGATACCTATATAGAAAAAAATGCTGTGACCAACGATGAGATCGATATGCTCAGAATGTCGGCCTATAACTCTCTGCTGGAAAGAAGAGATGTCATCGTCGTGGCTTCAGTCGCCTGCATCTATGCCGGTTCTAATCCTGAAGACTATAAAGAGATGTTTTTCTCGCTCAAGGTAGGGGAGATCATCGATCGGCAGACCCTGATCAGAAAACTGCTGGTCATGCAGTATCAGCGCAATGATGTCGACAGGCTGCGCGGTACTTTTTCTGTCAAAGGTGATGTCATCGAGGTTTCACCTGGTCATACAGACAAGTTTCTGATCAGGATCGAAATGTTTGATGATGAAGTGGAGAGGATCACGGAGATCGACCCTGTCACCAAGGATGTGCAGAATGGCTATACCGTCTATTCTTTTTTTCCGGCCAGCGGCTATGCCCGCAATCAGTCTGATATCGATATCGCCTGCGATAATATCGAAATCGAGCTGGAAGAACGTCTGAAATATTTCAAGGAAAAAGGCAAACTGCTCGAATACGAAAGGCTTGAACAGCGCTGCCGCTATGATATCGAATCATTAAGAGAGATGGGCATGTGCTCCGGTATCGAAAACTATGCGATGCATATCGACCATCGTGTACCAGGTCAAAGGCCATATAATCTCTTTGACTATTTTGATGATGATTTTCTGATCGTTGTCGATGAATCACATGTTTCTTTGCCACAGATCCGCGGTATGTACAATGGCGATCATCAGCGCAAACTGACCCTGGTCGAGTATGGTTTCAGACTGCCAAGTGCTTTGGAGAACCGCCCGATGACTTTTGAGGAATGGGAAGAACTGAAGGCTCCGCGCATCTATATGTCGGCTACGCCGGGAGATTATGAACTTGAAAGAAGCGGCAAACCGATCGAACAGCTCATCCGTCCGACCGGTCTGATCGATCCGCTTGTCGAAGTGAGAAAAACATCCGGTCAGATCGATGACCTGATGGAAGAGATCAGAAAGAATATCGAAAACAAGGAAAGAACTTTAGTCACGACATTGACGGTCAAGATGGCGGAAGATCTTACCGATTATCTGAAGAAAGCCAACTTCAAGGTCGCATATCTGCACCATGAGACCAAGACGCTGGAAAGAAGCGAGATCATTCATGACCTCAGAGAGGGCAAATATGATATCCTGGTCGGCATCAACCTCTTAAGAGAAGGACTTGATATTCCTGAAGTATCGCTTATCGCCATCCTGGACGCTGATAAGGAAGGCTTTTTGCGTTCATCCAGATCACTCATTCAGACGATCGGACGAGCAGCCAGAAATGTTCATGGCCGGGTTATCATGTATGCCGATAACATCACGGAATCCATGCAGACAGCTATCGATGAGACCAATCGAAGAAGAAGCATTCAGCAGAAATACAACAGCGAACACAACATTACGCCTAAATCGATCGTCAAGGAGCTCAACGAAGTCATCCACTCCAAAGAAACGCTGGAGATGTCTAAGAAGTATCGTCAGAAGCATAAGCATTCCAAGGCTGAGAAGGAAAAGATGATGGCTTCGATCGAAGCTGAAATGAAACAGGCAGCTAAGCAGCTGAACTTTGAAAGAGCGGCAGAGCTCAGAGATATTCTCTACGAATTAAGAGATGAAGCATGATACACCATAGAATGTGGTATATAATTTAGTTATGAAAAAACTAGTGCTGATAAGTGGTATTTCCGGAGCCGGAAAATCTGTTACTTCCAATATCCTTGAGGATATGGGCTATACCTGCATTGACCAGTATCCGGTCGAACTGCTTCCTGATCTTCTTGAACTGATCAAGACAAGCAATGCAATAAAATATGACAAGGTTGCTTTGACGATCGGCTTGAGTGATCTCGAGAATTTCTTTCATCTGCTGTCCAATTCGGAATATGATTCGACGCTGATCCTTCTTGATGCAAACAAGGATGAAATAATCAACCGTTATAAATTCACCAGAAGAGTTCATCCTCTGGTCAATTCCAATACGGCTTCAACTTTGGAAGAAGCTATCGATATTGAAAAGAACATTCTGAACAAATATAAAAAGAAGAATGTCCACATCATCGATACGACCAATCTGAATCAGAAACAGCTCAAGGCCAAACTTGATAAGATCCTTAAATACAATGACTTTAATAATCTGGCCATTACTTTTGAATCCTTCGGTTTCAAGAATGGTCTGCCTGATGATGCGGATGTGATCTTTGATGTCAGGATGCTGGATAATCCTTTCTATGTGGAAAAGCTGAAAAACAAGACCGGCAATGATAAACCGGTCAGTGATTATGTGCTTAATTCCAAATTGACGCAGCGCTATATAAAGAAGGCGCTTGCCTATCTCGATTTCATGTTCAAGGCTTACGATAACGAAGAGAAGAGGCACTTGACGATCTGTGTCGGCTGCACAGGCGGCCAGCATCGAAGTGTCACAATGGCCAATTATTTTTACGAATACTATAAAGACAAATACATGTGCTATGTCACACATCGGGAACTGAAATGAAAAACGTTGTTGCGATCGGTGGAGGACATGGTCTGTCAGCTATCCTCAAGGGTATCAGGGATATTGAAAACATCGATATCTCAGCGATCGTTACCGTGGCCGATGATGGCGGATCGACCGGGCGTTTAAGAAAACGCTACACGATTCCGGCCATGGGTGATATCCGCAATGTTGAACTGGCACTTTCTGATTCTGAACCATTGCTCCATGAATTAATGAATTACCGCTTTGAAGGAGCCGACAATATGGATATTGCCGGACATTCTTTAGGCAACCTCATCCTGACGGCTCTGACCAATATGACCGGTTCCTTTTCGGAAGCGATCAGAATCACTTCTGATTTTCTCAAGGTCAGAGGCAAGATCATTCCTTCAACACTGCAGAATGTCACGCTTTATGCCCTCATGGATGATGATACTATCGTTAAAGGCGAGGCTAATATCCCAAGCCTTATTCACAATATCGAACATGTTTTCTATGATCAGGATGTCAAGGCAACCAAGGAAGCGATCGACGCTATCAATAACGCCGATCTGATCGTCTATGGCATCGGTTCGCTCTATACCTCGATCCTGCCTAATACGATCATTGCCGATATCAATGAAGCTCTGAATAACTCTAAAGCGGAAAAGATCTATTTCGCCAACTGCATGACACAATCCAACGAAACATATAACTATGATCTCAAAGCGCATATCGATGCCTTCAGAAAGCACAACACGAAGGTCGATCGCGTCATCATGCATGCGGACAGCATTCCTGAAGATATCCGTGAACGCTATAAAAGACAGAATTCGATCGAAGTCGTCGATAATGGCGACAGCGGCATTGAAGTATTGAAGATGCCTTTGCTCAAGTTTGATCACAGTCTGGTCAGACATGATCCGGCAAAGATCAGGATCGCTCTGGAGTCCATCATTTAATGTCATTCAGTACGGATATCAAACAGGAGATTGCAAATAATGAACTGGAGAGTCATTGCCAAAGAGCACAGCTCAGTGCTTTGACCAAACTGACCAGTTCGCTGATCTTCACCAGCAATGGTTTTGGTCTGAGCTACGCAAGCGAAAGTCCGACCACATCCAAAAGAACAGTTTATCTGCTAAAAGAGCTTTTTGATGCCAGAACACAGCTGGAAGTAGCCCGCAAGACCAATCTCAAGAAAAACAATGTCTATAAAATTACTATCGACAGCGATGGCAGAAAGATTCTGGAAGAACTCGGCCTATACTCTTCAAGAGGCCTTGAAAAACATCCGGGTCATGAGATCGTGACCAGAAACTGCTGTGCGGCTGCTTATCTGGCCGGAGCTTTTCTGGCTTATGGTTCCTGCAACGATCCGCAGAATGCGTCATATCATCTCGAGATTGCCGTCAATGATCTGGAACAGGCTAACTTTCTGCTCAGACTGATCTCGCGTTTTTCATTACAGGCCAAGATCGCCAAAAGGCGCAGCCGCTATATCGTGTATCTCAAGAAAGCCGATTATGTATCGGACTTTCTCACGCTGATCGGTGCACATAATGCCAAGATGCGTTTTGAAGATGAAAGGATCGGCAGAGATATCCGCAATTCCTTAAGCCGGATCGATAACTGTGAGATCGCAAATGAGGAAAAAATCATCAGGGCTGGCGAAAAACAGCTCAATTCGATCAAAGCCATCATTGATGCCGGCGCTTACGACAAACTGCCGGAGAAACTTAAAACCGTGGCTGAAGTGCGTCAGAAATATCCGGAATCATCACTGCTGGAACTGTGTGATTATCATCAGAAAATGTTTGGCGGCACGATCTCCAAATCGGGGATGAAACACCGTCTTAATAAACTGGAAACAATCGCTTTAAATCTGGAGGAAAAAGCATGAATGTAGTATTGGTTACCGGAGCATCTTCCGGGATCGGCAAGGAATATGCCAGACAGTTTGCCTATCGCGGCTACAACCTTTTACTGGTTGCCCGCAGAGAAGAACTGTTAAAGGAGATTGCTGAAGAGTTCAAAGAAGAGTATCATGTCGAGGTCGATTATTTCACCTGTGATCTGGCTAAGGATCCAAAAGCCGTCTATGATTACTGCAAGGAAAAGGATTATCAGGTCGGAGTTCTGATCAATAATGCCGGTTACGGAGATTACAGCGAGTTCACTGAAAGCAATCTGGATAAGCTGATGGGAATGATCGATATCAACAATAAAGCCCTTGTTTCTTTGACCTATTATTTTGTAAAGGATATGAAAGAAAGAGGCTATGGCAGCATCATCAATGTCGGCTCCGTTGCTTCCTTTCTGCCGGGACCTTATATGGCGGTCTATTATGCTACCAAGGCTTTCGTGATGTCTTTCTCGATGGCTTTAAGAGAAGAACTGCGCAAATACAAGATCAAGGTTTCCGTGCTCTGCCCGGCTCCGACCGGTTCGGATTTCTGGAAAGTCGCAGAAACAGATACCGCTTCACTTTTCAATGAGAAGGTATTCAGAACAACTACGCAGGCTGCCGTGACCGGCTATAAACTGTTTGAGACCGGGAAAGCCTATGCGATCGACGGGGGAGGCTACAGTCTGCTTATCGGTCTCGCCAGACATATGCCGATCGAGTTATGTGCCAGAATGGTTGGCTTTATCCAGTCAAGGACAAAAAAGAAAAGCTGAACTCAGCTTTTCTGATAGATATCGATGAGAAAAGAGAAGGTAACTGGAAGATCATCAAGGTCTTTCAGTTTTTCTTTATCAGCGTTTGAAGTTGTGTTGTAATATGGCGTCATCATGAACAGATTATTCAGATCTTCTTTTCTGACTGTCATTGTCTTTCTGATCGGAATCTGCTTATAAGTATTTAAACCAGAAAAAGAAAACTTTTCCACTTCATTGTAATAGGGGTGCTCATAGATCTTTTCCTTCAGTTCAAAAAGATGATCTCTATCCGGTCTGACCAGAATGAAGATGCCATCATCTTTAAGAATCCTGATGATCTCTTCTTTGGCAACTGGTGCAAAGATCGTCAGAATGACATCAGCACTACTGTCCTGCAAAGGTGTGTGAAAGATCGAACAGAGCAGATAGGTCGTCGTCTTATCGGCTTTGGAGGCGATCTTCAGACCTGTTTTGGAAAGATCGATGCCGATCTTGTTTCTGGCTTTGAAATAGGAAGTGTAATAGCCTTCGCCGCAGGCCAGGTCTAAGAGTTCATCATCCGTTTTTATGTATTTATCTACTTCTTCCCTTAAGAAAGAATAATAGTCTTTTTCCAGAAAGGCTTTGCGGGCTTTGATCATTTCCGCATTGTCACCGCTTTTCTGCGAATTCTTCAGATTTAGATTGAGATATCCTTCTTTGGCAATATCAAAACTGTGACGATTTTCACAGGAATAGAACTTATCCGATTTATGCAGGATATTTTTGCAGACAGGACACAAAATATTCATATCACTACTGATAATTATAGTGTAAAATTAAACTATGAAAAAAGGATTATTAATTGTATTCAGCGGTTTAAGCGGCGTGGGCAAAGGCACTATTTTGGCTGAGCTCATGAAGATGGAAGATCTTAATCTGGCCTATTCTGTATCGATGACGACCAGAGATCCTCGACCTGGGGAAGTTGATGGTGTCAATTATTTTTTCGTAAGCAAGAAACGTTTCCTTGAAGCGGTGAAAAATGGCGAACTGCTTGAACATGCCCGCTTTGTCGACAACGACTATGGCACACCTAAAGCCTATGTCGATGAGCAAAGACAGCTCGGCAAGAACGTCGTCCTCGAGATCGAGATCAAGGGTGCCCGACAGATCATGGAGAAATGTCCTGATTCCTTGAGCATCTACATCGTTCCGCCTTCAATCGAAGAGCTTGAAAGAAGGCTGCGGGAAAGACAGTCAGAAGATGACCAGACGATCATGAAAAGAGTTTCCAAAGCCAGACAGGAGCTGAAGGAACTACAGGAATCTGATATCTATGAACATATCGTCTGCAATGATGATCTTGATAAAGCTATCGCTGAAGTGCGGGAAATAATCCTGACCGAAATGAAAAAATAAAACTATAATTCGTGAAAGATCGGCTGCATATTCTCAAAAGTACAGAATTGCCTGAAACCGATCTTTTTTAATTCTTCTTTGCCTGCTTCGATATTGAAACCGAGATGTTCTCTGGCATGGGAATCAGAGCCGATCGTGATGATCTGACCGCCTAATTCATGATAGATGCGTAAGATGTCTCTAGAAGGGGTGAGATCCTTGACACCATAGCGGACATTGGAGGTATTCAGTTCAATGCCCTTGCCATCGGCGATGACGATCTTGAATATTTCATAGACGATATCGACAAAATCTTCCAAAGGACAGTTGCCTTTGGGATCATAGCGATTGAAAGCATCAAGATGTCCTAATACACTGTAGTCTTTATAGACCTTAACGACATCAAGTATCTCCTGATAATAGACACGGTTGTATTCTTTCTGGCTTTTGCCCGTAAAAAACTCCGGCAGGAAGATCTCGATATCATTGACCTGATGATTGGAGTTGATCACAAAATCCATGGGGTAGCTGTCATACAGTTTCTGATAACGCGACAGCTGGCACATCTGCAGGCCAAACTCCAGACCTTTTCTGATCGTGATCTGATCTTTGTATTTATCCTGAAGATAAGCGATCCTGGCGAAATAGGACGGATAATCGACATTCCTTAACGGTGTGCCATCGGGATTCTTTCTCGCGGTCGTTCCTGGTTCACCATGATCCAGCTTGATCCCATAATCGACATGGTCAGTAAAACACAGTTCATCGATGCCTTTGTCAATGGCGTCAATGACGACTTCTTCCATATCGTACTCTGAATCATCAGAGAATGCACTATGTACATGATAATCAGCCAGCATATCTTCATTATATAAAAAAGTGCCCGGATTGGGCACTTTGCAACTCATTATCTGTTGTAGTATTCGATAACAAGTAATTCGTTGATTTCCTGATTGAGTTCTTTTCTTTCAGGCAGTCTGACGTATTTGCCTTTACGGGCTTCTTTGTCAACTTCAACAAAATCTTTGAATGAGACAGTTGCATCAAGAGATTCAGCAACAAACGGATTGTTCTTGTAATTATCTTTTAATTGGATAACAGAACCCGGTTTGATCTGGCATGAAGGGATATCCACTTTCTTGCCATCAACCAGTACATGACCGTGAGAAACGATCTGTCTGGCCTGTTTTCTGGTGCTCGCAAAACCCATACGGTATACGAGGTTGTCCAGTCTTGATTCCAGCATGACGAACAGGTTTGTACCGGTAACACCTTTTTTCTTTACCGCTTTGACATAAGTGTTGTAGAACTGCTTTTCACTTAAGCCGTACATGTGTCTCATCTTCTGCTTTTCGGCTTTCTGCAAGCCATAGTTGGACTGCTTGATCCTTCTGGTAGCGGATCCGTGCATGCCCGGGATGTAGGGCCTCTTCGTTAATTCTTCGCCTGTTTCAAGAACAGAGAAGTTTAAACGTCTGGAGATTCTCCAAGTAGGACCTGTGTTTCTTGCCATAAGTTTTTCCTCCTTAAGTAAGTACAGGTGTAAATCATCATCACGGGTGTTATTATTGGATTTTCGCTGATAGCGCTCAGCTACTGGTCTCCTTGACGGTAATAACGCATAAAGTGATGACTTTACATGCTGCTATTAAATTTATGTGCTCAATTATTATCGCAGATAGGATGTCTAAAGTCAATTGAAAAAAGGCCTTATAAATTGTAGAATTATCGTGTATGAACTATACACAGATAGCTATTATCGCGGCGGTCGTCGTACTTGTCATAGTTATTATAGTACTGCTTTATGTGCGCCGCTCGCGTAGGAATAAACTCAAGAAAACACTGGATGAGCTCTATGTCCGTTTTACCGACATTAAAACGGTGCCTTTGGCATTCAAGCTAAACAAGGCTCAGGTCATGGCCAAGCGCAACGAGGAGACCGCTGCAGCGGTTGCTGAATATCACGGCCGCTATGAAGTGACTGAAGCGCACATCAATGACATTCAGGATATGCTCAATGAAGTTGATGACAACCTGAACCTGATGAAATACGATGAAGCTGTTGAGGCACTCGGGCATGTCGATGAAGAACTGAAGAAGTGTGAAGCGGAAGTAAGAGAGATCGACTCTTTCCTTGAAGAATTCTCCAAGAAGGAAAGTGAACAGCGCGAATACTCTTCCAAACTTAAAGAAAAATACCGCGTCGTCAAGACGACGATCAATAAGAATTCCCAGATCCTTTCGATATCTTATGACGGTTTTGTAGAAAAACTTGAAGAGTGCGAAAGACTTTTCTCTTCTTCGGAAGAGTATATGTATACAAACGATTACGGTTCAGCTCAGAACGATCTGGAAAGAATCGAAGAACTGCTTGATGACATCAAGCGAAATGCGAATGCCGTACCAAAGCTTATTAAAGATACCAAGGGCGTACTGCCGCTGATGCTGGATGAGACCAAACGGGAACTGGCTTTGACCAAACAAAGAGGAGTCTATACTGCTCATTTACAGATCGATGAAAAGATCGACAATATTGAAAGAACACTCAACAATGACATCAAGAAACTGATGGCTGCCGAGACTGATGGCATTAAGGTCAATGTCACCAATGCCAAAGATACACTCAACGATCTGGATGAACAGCTGGAAGCAGAAAATCGTTCCTTCAAACAGGCCAGAGAGACTAATGACAAGGCTTATGAACATATTCAGGACATGGAAAAGGTCGAGAATTATGTCCGTATCGCCTATGATAAGGATTCGAAACGTTTCGGACTGCTGGATCTCAAGGAAGAGCTCCGTCAGAAAAGAGATAATATCGACAAATACAAAGCTCAGTATCAGAATATCAATGCCGATCTTGGCAGCTGCCTGAAACCGGCTTCTGAGATCCTGCTGATGGCGGAAGAACTCGACAGCAATGTTGAGTCTGATATGAAATCGCTGTACGCATACAAGTCACAGATTGATAAATCTACGGATGGCGAAAGCAGAGCTCAGTCACAGCTCACCAAACTGCAGCTGGTCGTTGCAGAAGTCGAAAGCAAGCTGGCTGAATACTCCTTGCCGACGATCGATGAATCCTATAAAAAAGATCTGCTCAAATCAAGAACATACATTGAAAGGATCAGAGAACTGCTCAGACAGGTTCCGCTTAACATCCCGGAATTAAATGTACTTCTTGATGAAGCGATCGACTTCATCTACAAGTTCTATAACAACATCAACAATGTCGTCGGTATGTGTGTCATGGTTGAAAACGCTATTGTCTTCGGCAACAAGTACCGTTCAACTTTCCCGGAAATCGATCGTGAGCTTTCCAAGGCCGAATTCCAGTATCTCAATGGCGAATACACCAAGGCATTAAAGACAGCCATTACCTGCATGGAAACACTGTTCCCGGATAACGCGGATGAAAAGATTCTGGAGAATGCCTAGTGAAAGTCTATCTTGATGCCGTGTCGACTACCAGTGTAGATCCGGAAGTAAAAGACACCTATAAAAAACTGTTGGATGAATATTATTGCAATAGCGATGCCTTATATGACGATGGCGTCGCTATTTATGATATGCAGGAAAAGGCCAGAGAGCTGATCGAGAATTATCTTGGGATCAGGAAGAATGAGATCATTTTCACTTCCGGTGCTTCGGAAGCCAATTCGCTGGCTATCAAGGGACTTGCCTTAAAGCACCCTGAGAAGAAGCATCTGATCACTTCGATCTATGAACATTCTTCAGTCTACAATTCCTTTAAACAGCTTGAAAATGACTTCGGTTATGAAGTGACATATCTGCCGCCTGATGAAAATGGTCAGATAACCCCGCAGGCAGTTGAAAAAGCACTCAGGCCAGACAGTCTGCTGGTATCGATCATGCAGGTCAACAACGAGATCGGTGCTGTCAATGATATCAGCGAGATCGGCAAAACCGTTAAGAAACATCCCGGTGTCTATTTCCACACCGATATAACACAGGGTCTGGGCAAGATCGATGCTGATCTGAATAATGCTGATATGGCGAGTTTCTCAGCTCATAAAATCCACGGACTTAAAGGCAGCGGTGCTTTATACAAGAAAGCTCATATTGAACTTTTGCCGCTGATATCGGGCGGCCAGCAGGAATATTCAATGCGCGGCGGTACATCCAACGCCTTATGCAATATCATCCTGGCCAAGACCTTGAGGATCGCTTTGGCAAATAAAGAAAAATACCATGATCAGATAATGTCACTGCATGAACATCTGATAAAAGGTCTGGATCCAAGAGTAACGGTCAATTATGATAAGGGCTTGCCGACTCTGATCAACATCTCTACGCCATTAACTTCTGAGGTCTTGCTTAATGCTTTGAATGAAAAAGGCATAATGATCTCATCGAAATCAACCTGTGGATCAAAAAAGAATGAAGTGAATCGCACTTTAAGAAGCATGGGGATCGATGAGGATCATGCGATCAGAGTATCATTTGATTACAGCAACACACCTGCAGAGATCGCTTATTTTAACGAAACATTAAAGGAGATCCTGGATAAATATGCCTGAATTATTATATGATCACATAATTGTCAGATATGGTGAACTTTCGACCAAAGGCAAAAACCGCAAAGAATTCACCAGACAACTGACCCATAACATAAAGAAACGTCTCAGCGATTATGAACAGCTTACTTTCAATACGCTGCATGACGGGCTGTTCATAAAACTTAACGGTGAAGATTATCTCAAGATCAGAGAAGATCTTCAGGATATTTTTGGCTATGCCTATTTTGCGGGAGCGATCAGAGTCGAAAAAGATATCGAAGCAGTCAAGAAAGTTACTTTGCAGCTGTCTGAAACTCATAACGTCAGAACTTTCAAGATCGTGACTAAGCGTCATGATAAATCATTCCCGATGCGTTCGGATGATATCAATAGAGCGCTGGCCGGCAATATTTTGCACAACACTTCTTTGAGCGTTGATGTTCATAATCCGGATCTGATGATCTATATCTTTGTCGATAAGGATTATATCTATGTCATGGATGAAAAAGTCAAAGGCATCGGCGGTTATCCGACAGGTGTCAACGGAACGGCTTTAGTTATGATGTCAGGCGGCATCGATTCGCCAGTCGCTGCCTATATGACGATGAAAAGGGGACTGAAGATCGAATGTATCCACTTTGCTTCGCCGCCATATACCTCTAAACAGGCCTTGAACAAAGTTCTGACTTTAGCTGAAAAACTATCGGTCTGTCAGGAAGAAATAAATGTGCACATCATTCCGTTTACTGATCTGCAGCTGGCGATCTACAAACATGTCGATGAATCTTACTGCATCACGATCATGCGCCGGATGATGTATCGGATCGCAGATGAGATCTGCAAGCGCAGAAAGATAAAAGTGATCACCAATGGTGAATCGATCGGCCAGGTAGCTTCACAGACTCCGGAGTCGATCAGTGTCATCGCCAAGGTCGCTGATACGCTGATCTTAAGACCTTTATGTATGATGGATAAGCTGGAGATCATTGATGCGGCGAAAAAGATCGATACCTATGAAACCAGTATCCTGCCTTTTGAGGACTGCTGCACGATCTTTGATCCGAAGAATCCGGTGATCAAACCGAAAGAAGATAAGTGTCTGTATTATGAAACACTGTTTGACTATCAGAGCCTGATCAATGACTGTATTAATAACGACGAGATCGTAAAAGTATCATATCGTGAAAAAAGGAGAGAAGAAGATGAATCAGTATTCTAAACGAAGAAGCAGATTATTGGAAACATTGCCGGAAAACGCTGCTGTGATCTTATTTGCAGGCAAAGCACCGATGCGTTCCGAAGATGAAGCATATGAATTTTCGATCAACCGCAATTTCTATTATCTAACCGGTTTGGATAAGGAAAACATGGTCTTAGTCATGTACAGACTTGATGGCACATCGGGAGAATACCTTTTTATTCCGCCTTATGATGAAAAGATGGCCAGATGGGTCGGCGGCAGAATGCTGAAGGAAGAAGCTGCGGCCGTTTCGGAAATCAAGAAAGTGGAGGATGTCGGCGATCTAGACAGTTTTGTTGCTTCACTGCTCAACCGCAACAGAAGAAATCCGGATTTCACGATGTTTTTTGATTTCTGGCATTATGAGTTTGACCAGTCATTAAGTCTGGCTCAGCGCTATGCCAATAAGCTGAAAGAAAACTATCCGGCACTGGCTTTCAAAGATGTTTATCCAGCGCTGGCCAAAATGCGTCTGGTCAAGGATGAACAGGAACTCGAAAGTATCCGCAAAGCGATTCATATCACCAACAACGGAATTTTAAAGATGATGAAGAGTGCCAAACCAGGCATGAATGAGATGACTCTGGAAGGGATCTTCTCCTTTGTACTGGCACAAATGTTATGTCATCGCACAGCCTTCGGTACGATAGCGGCCGGCGGCAAGCGTGCAACAATCCTTCACTATCATGATAACAATCGGGTCATCAATGACAACGAACTGTTCTTATGTGATTTAGGTGCGACCAGCGATTATTACTGTGCCGATATCTCCCGTACTTTCCCGATCAACGGTCATTTCTCTGATCGTCAAAAAGAGATCTATCAGCTCGTCCGCAATGCACAGAAGATCGTTGAAGCCAACGCCAAACCAGGCGTAAAGCTCAAAGACCTCAATCAGATGGTGATAGATTATTATAAACAGGAACTTCCTAAACACGGTCTTAATGAAGCGGTCAGTGAATATTATTTCCATTCCTGCGGACATCATCTCGGACTTGATACTCATGATATCGATGGCGGACTTGGCGCTGTATTAAAAGAAGGCAATGTAATTACCAATGAGCCTGGTCTTTATATCACTGCTGAAGGTATCGGAATAAGAATCGAGGATGATCTGCTTATAACGGCAGATGGCTGTGAAGTATTATCCAAAGAAATAATCAGAGAAGCCGAAGACATCGAACGATACATGAATGGACAGTAATTGTCCATTTTTTTATGCGCTTTCGACAAAACATTCATGATAAAACAGATCAAAGAACAGTGTCAGTCCGTAATTGCTGTACTCGTTGCGCAGCGAGTGGATTGCACGGGAATTGAACTTTCCTTCTTCACCAAGGTAACAGATCAGCGAATAGTATTCTTCAAATAAAGAAGTGGTATTCAGAGTTATCAGGCATTACCGAACCAGGTGTATATGGTGTCTTATTCCCTAACCGCTATCCGCTGATTGGCGCAATGGTCGGTGGCGGAATCGGTGGCTTCATTGCCGGCTTATTCGGACTCACGCAGTACGTTGTTGCCAACCCCGGCTTCATTTCCTTCGCGGCTTACATCAACCCGGATGGAACCTGGGGCAACTTCTG
Source organism: uncultured Erysipelotrichaceae bacterium (assembly GCA_902803055.1). Classification (GTDB taxonomy): domain Bacteria; phylum Bacillota_I; class Bacilli_A; order Erysipelotrichales; family Erysipelotrichaceae; genus Colivicinus. The sequence goes on along the minus strand of CADCOR010000170.1, from coordinate 21,399 downwards.
GGGCATGATGGGCGTTATGTGTCTGGCAGTTGTTATCGGCTTCGTTGTTACCTATATCTTAGGCAAGAAGCAGATGACTAAAGAAGCTTAATTGCTGCAATATACAGATACTATTACAAGGCTGGATCATTCCGGCCTTTTTATATGACAAATGTCCGTTTTTGTTGCAGCTGATACAATAATGATGTATTTATCAAAAATAGATGAGGAACAGATATGGAAGAAAAACAAATCAGAAAATTAATCGAAGAAGGAAGAGAACTGATCAGAACAGGTTATGATGAGACAGATTATTCTGATTATCAGACCGATCAGGAATTAAAGAAACAGCAGCCGCCTTTAGTCAAAGAGGCAATGACAGATAACATCATCGATCTGCCAAAGAATTTTGATGATCTTGATGCCGATAGAGACTTTTTCAGTGTCATCGATCGCCGCTGTTCACATCGCGTCTTTACGCAAGAGAAAATCTCGCTGCTGCAGCTGTCCTATCTGTTATGGAGCTGTCAGGGTATTAAGGAAATAAGAGGCAGATCCTATGCGACTTTAAGAACGGTTCCCTGCGGTGGTGCCCGCCATCAGTTTGAAACCTATCTGACACTGCAGAATGTGGAAGGGCTGGAAGATGGCATCTATCACTATCTGCCGCTTGTCCATAAGATTGAATTTCTTAAGAAGCTTGATGATCTTAAAGGCTTTATTGATAAGTCACTGGAAGGCCAGATCTGGGCAAGCAAAGCCAATATTGTCTTCTACTTTTCAATGGTCTTCTATCGGGTAGAATGGCGCTATGGCATCTTCGCTCATCGTGTAGCTCTGATTGATGCCGGACATATCACTGAAAACATCTATCTTGCTTCTACAGCTTTGAATCTGGGCGGCTGTGCCATTGGATCAGTTGATGGCAAGTATTGCGATGAAGTATTTGGACTGGATGGTGTTGAAGAAAGTATCATGTATGCTCATCCGGTTGGCACGATTTCTGAAGCGGATTTAGAAAAAGAAAAAGATTTTTATCGTTTCGTCAAGGAACAGGGGCTGTAATATATAAATATACAGCAGTATTGGAATAAGACTGAAATCAAGCTGCAGCAGGGGGTATAGATAATGGAATGGGAAGTTGTACTTATCGAATGGCTGCAAAGCCATGTGGGAAGCTTCGGCATTCATCTTGGCAGAGTATTGACTTTTGTCGGTGGTGAAAAAGGCCTGATGATCACGATCCTTTTTGTGATGTTCTGCTGGAAGAAGGAAGTCGGCAGGAAAACAGCGCTGATTTTAACAGCCATGAGTACCTGGCTGACGATGATCAAGGCTGTGGCAAAAAGACCGCGTCCTTATCTTCAATATCCGGACAGAGTCAAAATGCTGGCAAAAGTAGAAGCTGAAGCGGCAGCGGATGATGTCGCTGCTCAGGGCTATTCCTTTCCAAGCATGCACAGTGCCTCTGTGTCACTTCTGTATTTCTCTTTGGCGGAATACGTCAAGAAGAAATGGATGTGGATCCTGGCGGTCATATTGACCTTGCTGATTGCTTATTCCCGCGTGATGGCCGGTGCTCATTACCCGACTGATGTATTTGCAGGACTGTTAATCGGTTTTGCTTCGATGGGCATTTATGCGCTGTTAGAAAAGCATGTAAAGAAAGAATGGCTGCAGAATCTGATCCTGCTTCTTTCTGCACTGCCCGGAATGATCTTTGTCCGTACCCAGGATTATTACACATCTTTGGGCATGCTGACTGCTCTTGTGGCAGCAATTCCTTTTGAAGAAAAATATGTAAACTATAAAAGCACTGACAGCATCATCGCCAAGATATTGCGTCTAACCGGTGCACTTGCTGTTTATTTTGCTTTAAACAGTCTGCTGAAGTTACCGTTCAGTTCTGAATTTCTTGACAGCAGCACTTTCCTGTCACTGCTTGTCAGAACAATCAGGTATGCGATCGTCATGTTTGTTGTACTGGGAGTTTATCCGCTTATCTTCCCGCTATACGAAAAGATCGGGAAAAATAAAAAATGATAATGATTTATATGAGGAAGAGTGTGATCGCTTCCTCATTTTATGCAGATTAAATTATATATAGTTATCTAGGATGATGGAGAAAGTGATGAAAAAGGTAACGTTTTACTATGTGCGGCATGGCAGGACTCTGTTCAATGAAGTCGGCAAGATGCAGGGATGGAGTGATTCACCATTAACTGAAGAGGGAATAGCCAATGCATATGAGGCCAGACAGCTGCTTGAAAAGATAAATTTCAATCATATCTATACTTCGACCAGTGAAAGATGTGCTGATACTGCCCATATCATCAGGGGTGATCGCGATATACCGATCAGCTATGAAAAAGGCCTTAAAGAGGTTAATTTTGGCCGCTTTGAAGGTGTAACTATGGCTAATCATCAGGAAGAGGTGGATAGAAGACGTTTTGGTGATTTTGACTGGTCGGATGTCGGCGGTGAAAATGTGGAAATGCTTTCTAAAAGAGTTCTTGAAACATATGACAGGATCTTTGCACAATCAGACAACGACGATAATATCCTGATCGTTTCCCACGGTTCAGTATTCATGCATATGATCAGCTTCATGTTTGGCCTTGACCGCAAATACTATCTGAAACTGGCTTCACAAGGCGAAAAGAAGGATATGCCGGCTCCTAATGGCTATGTCGCAAAGTTCAGCAGGATTGATGATGAATATCATCTTGATCAGCTAAACAAAAGAGATGATTCGTTCCTGGAAAAACTTTATGCCACAAAGCGCTGATGTGTTTCTGAATAGTCATGTTTTAAGGATTGCTGTATCATATATTTATGAAAAAATTATTGCAACTATTATTGCTTGTGTGCCTGATCTTCACAAGCGGATGCCAGAAAGATGCTGAATTGCCTTTGCCGGAGCTCGATGAAGGCATGAGAGGTCAGCTGGGCATCGATAAGAATATCAATGAAAAAACGATCGATAAATATCTTGGCAGAGAAGATGCGATATATCGCGATATGCGCATGCTGAAGGATGAAGCCAATTATGAAGCAATCGGCGGTGATTCTTATCTGTCGGGTTATGTAAAAGGTTTTGAAGTTGTTCCGTACCCATATCTTTGCAATGTCAGCGGTTTGCCTGAAGAGGTAGGTTCTTCATACAGCGGCACTACGCTGTTCAGCGAAAAAGATGGTGTCTATACTGCCAATTTTGAAGAATCGGAGCATATTCTGGAAACACTTTTCCCTAAGGACAAGATTATTTTCCTGATGTGCGGCGGCGGCGGTTATGCCGGTATGACCAAGAAAATGCTGACAAGTCTGGGCTGGGACGAAAATAAGATCTACAATGTCGGTGGCTACTGGTATTACGAAGGAGAGAATAATGTCGATATCCGCTATGCCAGCGGTGGCAAGGAATATTATGATTTTGCGCTGGTTGATTATCACAGCATAGATTTTTCACTGTTGCATTCATTGAACGGCGAAAGTGATAAAGACAAGGACCAAAAACCTGCCGAAACAGATGACAATTTCATCAGGATCAGTTCCGTCAATGATCTTCAGGAACTCGAAAGAGCAGGTAAGACCTTTGCGCTTTATGTCTATATGCCAGGATGTGTATCCTGTGCTTCCTTTGCACCGATCGTCAAGCAGTTTACAGAAAAAAACGGCATCAGCATGTATGCCGTCGAATTGAGTGTTTTAGCTAAATCGACCAATTCAGTTAGCGATCGTGTCTCCTATACACCATCGATGTTCATCTATAAGGATGGTGAAGTGCTTGCTTATCTTGATCCTGGCAGCAATGATGACCTGCCATATTACGAAAGCATCGAAGGATTAAGCAGCTGGTTTGATCAGTATATCGATCTGGAACTGCTTAAAGAAGACTGTAATTCAGGCTGTTCATTCAGCTGATCCGCAGACTCCATCATAGATCCTTGTCAGCTCATTATTTGCTGCAAGGATCTTTTTCTTATTCACCTTGCAGACACTGCGATCATAGGTAAACATGCCGTTGATCTCTCCCTCAACATCGCTGATCTGAGTCATGATATAGCCGACAAGTCCATTCTCGATCGAAGGAATGACCATTTTCCTGTGCATATCGATTATGCGCTCAGTGAGTTCCTCTTCACTGTCTGTTTTGCCATAACCATAGCTGGTCTTTTTTGAATCGCTATGTTCTTCAATGTTTCTGGTAAAGCCACCGCATTCAGACAGTAAAAGCAGTCTTTGTTTTCCTTTGAGCACTTTGTTGCGGAAATAGATGTGATAGGAATCGAAGTCTGATTTGTCATCAAAGAACCAGCCGGATGTCGCATCGAATAAACGATCAGGATCTTCTTTCTTTAGAATCTCATAACAAGCGGAAGCTTCCTGCTGGCCCCAACCTTCATTGTAGATTGTATAGCCGATCAGACTAGGGTGTGATTTCAATAAGCCGATCGTTCTTCTGCTTTGATCCAAAAAGAACTCCAGGCGTTTCTTATCCTTAGCTTTTCTTCTGAGCTTGAGAAAACCGATCGTTGGCAGGATCGTATCTTTGAAGAAAGAGTATTTTCCTGAATTGACCATGTCCTGTATGACAAGGATGCCGTGCTTATCACAGTAATAGTAGAAAGCTTCATCTTCGATCTTGATGTGCTTTCGCAGAGTGTTGAAACCAAGCTCTTTAATGCCGACAATGTCTCTTTCGTATTCTTTTACATCTTCTGGGGTATAAATGCCTTTTTCAAAATATCCCTGATCCAGAAGACCATTTATGAAAAACGGCCTGTTATTCATAAACAGACGTTCATGACCGTTGATTATTCTGGTTTCAATCTTCCGCAAGCCAAAGTATGATTCGATCTGATCATCATCAGTAGTGATCTTGAGTTTATATAGATAAGGATCCTGTAATGACCAAAGATGAGGTTCGGGTATTGCGATATCAATGATATTGGAATCAAAGACTTCGCAATAGTTTTCAAATTCCACTTTGAACTTCTGTGCATTTGAAAGAATCTGCAGATGGAGGGAGTTCATGTCCGTCTTTATGTTCAGATTCTCGATTCCGTTTTGCGGCAAGGCTTCGATCCAGACAGATTTCCAGATGCCGGAGACCGGTGTATACCACATGCCGGCAGGTTTCTTGGACTGTTTGCCATAAGGATAGAAGTAATCCAGTTCATCTGTTACCCTGACTTCCAGCAGGTTGTCATCTTCCAGATATCTGCTTATATCAACTGAAAAAGGCAGATATCCTCCTTCGTTATGTGTGATAAAGGTATCATTCAGAAAGACATCAGCAAGCTGATCGATCGCACCAAAGTGCAGAATAACGCGATCACTTTCCTTATAGAAGTTTTCAGGAAGGGTAAAACGTTTGCGATAGACAAGGTTACCTAAATCACCATCGTATCCAGACAGTTTTGCTTCAGGTGGAAAAGGTACATTGATGTTTTGGCCATTAAGTTCCCATAGACCATTCAGTGAGAAAAAGGAATTGCGCTTTAATAATGGTCTCGGGTAGTAATTATCATAACTGTTCATACTTAAATTATAATTAATAATATATGAAAAAAAGAACGTTTACGTCTATCCTGTTCCTCTTGATTTCAATAATCTTATTCAGCTGCAGCTTTAAAGAAGATACAGCTGATAATGAAGACAATTCTGTAAATGAGACAGAAAAAGCGCAATATCACGTTATTTCTGCAACAGAAGCAAAGAAGATGATGGATGAAAAGGATGATTATCTGATCATCGATGTCAGAACAGAAGAAGAATATGCTGAAGGACATATTGCGGGAGCCATCAATATTCCAAACGAAGTGATTAAAGATCAGGCAGATGAAAAACTGGCAGATAAGAATCAGCTGCTTCTGATCTATTGTCGCAGCGGACGCCGTTCCAAAGAAGTGGCTTTTAAACTGCTTGATCTTGGCTATAGCAATGTTTATGACTTTGGGGGCATAATAGACTGGACCTATGGAACTGAAAGTTAAAAGATTTGATGAATTAAGTCTGGATGAACTCTATAAGATCCTTAAACTGCGGGTCGATGTTTTTGTGGTGGAACAGCAGTGTCCCTATGGCGAAATAGATGGCAACGATCAGGAAGCGATCCATGTCTGGTATGAAGATGAGGAAAGGATAATTGCCTATCTGCGGGTCATGGATAAAGGGGTTGAAAGCGAATATACATCCATTGGCAGAGTCATAGCTATGGAAAGAAGAAAAGGCTATGGTACGGGAATTCTGAAAGAAGGTATTGAAGTCGCCCGAACATATTTCAAGGCGGACAGCATTTATCTTGAAGCCCAGGTCTATGCGAAGGGTCTTTATGAGAAGTGCGGGTTCCAAGCGATTTCTGATGAGTTTGTTTTAGATGGCATTCCTCATGTCAGGATGATCCTAAACTGTAAATAATATGAAAAAACTGTTGGCAGATAAATTCACAAAGATCTTTTTCATTTATATCTGTGTCCTTTTGCTGCTGATTGTCTATGCAACTTTCAGACAATTTATTTTCAGGAAGTATTTCCGAGTGATAAATGAGGTGATTATATATGTGGGCATCGCCTGTATTCTGATCAGGCGAGCTAAAAGATTTTCTGAAAAAGGCAAAGCTTATTTCAGTTCAATCCTCATCATTGTGATTGCCTGTATGGCATTTGGGGCCAGACTTCTTTTTGATACCGATAGGGAAAGTGTTGTTTTCTTGAAGGAAGAAAAAAAGATCAGAGTAGAGAGCAGCTTCATCATGTATTATGAAGTGAATTATTATGACTATGCCAACGCCATCTGGTATAAAGCTTTTCCGAGGATTGAAGAGAACTATGATGATGGCGATCCGGATCAGTGGATCTATACCGACTATTATGATGAAAACGGAGAACTAATAGAAAGAGTATTTGCAGAGTAATATTTCATTGAACACAAGTTGTTAAGGTGCTATTATATGTAGGATCCGATTTTTAATAGCATATCGGATATTGCAGTAGATGTTAATGAACTGAAAGGGGTAAAAAATGATAACTAACAGAATCATAACATTCATCTTGGGCATCATCATGATTATCTGTGGTGTGTTCTGCCTATTTAATCCTGAAATGACTTATATGACAATTGGTTTGGTAGCCGGTATCAATATGGTCATTGATGCTATCGGAGCTATCGTGCTCTGGATCGAAATCAAGCGAGTATATCGTCAGGCTAATATCTGGGCTTTAATTGCTGCTATTGCTTCAGCTGCTTTCGGTGTATTCCTGATCACCAATTCTCAGGCACAGTTTGTCGTAGATATGACAATCATCTACATGATTGCCATCTGGCAGATCATTATCGGTGTTGTCGGTATCGTTCTTTCACTCAAGATCCGTGCTGAAAGAAAAGAATTACAGACTGAATACTTAGGCAGAAACTGGTGGCTGATCCTGCTCACAGGCGTGCTGCTTATCGCTTGTGGCATTTATGGCATGATCAACCCTGCAGCTCTGATCAATGCTGCCGGTGTCTTCCTTGGCTTGAGCATTATCGTTGCTGGTGCCAACATCGTATCTGTCGTTGCGTAATAGCTGATTATTGCAGAAACAGAAAACAAAGGGCGGAATCACTGATTCCGTCTTTTTTATTGCTTTGGTATTATGATGTTTATATGAAACATCGGAGAACTAATGCATGACAAATGTCTATGAAAACTGTCCGGTATTTGAAAGCGACAGATATCTGCTGCGCTTTGTGGATGAAGATGATTCTGATGATTTATTGAGAGTATACAGTGATAAAAATGCACTTCCGTTCTTTAACAGCGATAACTGTGATGGAGATAATTTCTATTATCCAATCAGAGCAAAAATGGAAAAGGCTATCGCCTTCTGGCGGCAGTCTTATATAACGGGATGGTTTGTCAGATGGACCATTATCGATAAAACGATTTCTCAAGCAATTGGCAGCATTGAAATGTTCCATCGCTGTGCCGATGATGATTTTAATCATGCGTGTGTATTAAGACTTGATTTAAGAAGTGATTATGAAAAAAGCAGAACTGATTCTGGATATTCTTGTTTTGTTTCTTCCTTCTGCTTATGAGCTGTTTGATTGCATGGAGATAATAACCAAAGATCCGCTTTATGCAGTTGAACGCCTGAAAGCAGTGGAGCGATATGGCTTTGCCAAAAGCGAAAGACTGCTGATCGGCACTCATGATCATTATGCCTATAATGGATATTACGAAATAAAGAAAAAATAAAGCACATTTAAACTATATTTTTCAGAGGAGGAAGATATAAAAATGAGAAAGATACTCTTTGTCTGTCATGGCAATATCTGCCGCAGTGTTATGGCCGAATACATCTGCAAGCAGTTAAGGCCTGATCTGTATTGTGAATCAAGAGCCTGTTCCTATGAGGAGCAGGGCAATGATATCTATCCTCCAGCCAAGCGCTGTCTTGATAAACATGGAATAAGATATCAAAGACATCACGCTAAGCGGATCACAATAAAGGATTATGAAGATTTTGATGAAATATATATTATGGATCGGTCAAATATGTCTCTGATCAGCAGGATTGTAGATGATGTTCAGCATAAGATTCATTATCTAGCTGCTGAGGAGATAGATGATCCATGGTATACAGGCGATTTTGACGGCGTATACAGACAGTTGTATGAAGCTATAGAAAACCTTTAGTAGAAGAAAAAAGGTTTTCTAAAAACTCTATTGACAGTCAAATGAACTCATGATACAATCTAATTACCATGAAGGGAGGTAGTAAAATGAATGATCGATGTAACAATTTTTATGATATGACAGCGCAGCTCTTCAGAAGACTACCTGTCATAGACTTATGCAGATAAATATGTCTGATTCATGGAGGTAAAAGAAAATGAAAGTAAATGTTGATTACAGGAAATTTGTTCCAGCGGCAGTAATCGTCTTATTGCTGCTGGTTCTGGGCTTAAACAGCTTTGTTGTCGTAGCACCTGGTCATACCGGTGTAGTTGTGACCTTAGGTAAAGTTGAAGAGAAGGTCATGCAGGAAGGCGTCCATTTCAAGATGCCGTTTACTCAGGAAGTCATTCAGATCGATAACCGTATTACCAAACTGGAAGTCGATACCGAAGCTTTCTCAAAGGACCTGCAGACGGTTGATACCACATTGGCAATCAACTATCGTATTGACAAGAATATGTCTTACAGCATCTTCAAGGATATCGGTTCCAATTACGAAGGTGTGCTGGTCACTCCGGCTGTTAATGAAGTTTTAAAAGCCATCGTATCAAGATACACTGCTGAAGAGACAGTTTCCAACCGGGCACTGATCTCCAAAGGTCTGCTCGATGGTCTTAATGAAAAGCTCAATCCCTTCGGTCTATATGCGACGGATGTAAATATCATTGACTTCGATTTCTCAGATGAATTCATCAATGCTATTGAAGAGAAACAGGTCGCACAGCAGAAACTGCTGAAGGCCGAAACGGAGAAACAGACGGCTATTACAATTGCCGAAGCTGAAGCTGAAACGATGAAGATCAAAGCTCAGGCTGAAGCAGAAGCAAATCGCATTCTGACTGAATCATTAAGTGATCAGATCATTGAATACAGCAAGATCGAGAAATGGGACGGTAAACTACCCCAGGTTTCCGGCGCTTCAACCATTATCGATCTGAGCGAATAAATTTAACAGGAGGTGTTTGAAATGCTGATGGTATTATTCGGTATGTTTGGATTGATGCTTGATTTACTGTTTTCAGGCATCTGGCTCATGATCAGATTCGCATTCTCTCTGAGCCCGCTCTTCTTACTGTTCTTTATCTTGAATTCATACAGAAGAAGGTATTAATTTCAGAAGCTGCTGTTTCTTCCCCCTAAAAGGTGAGACAATAAATGAAGAAGCATGCAGCTTCTCTTATTTGCAGGAGGTTAAAAATGTTAAGCAATCTTATTCCGGGAACCAATATCGAATATGGCGAAGACATGGAACCCTTTGCCGTTGTCAAAACGATGATCAAGGTGACAGGCGGACTTTCCTTATCACAGGTTTCCAAGATAACCGGCTTACAGGCTTCAACAATCCAGAACTGGGTCAAAAGAGATTTTGTGCCTCGACCTGTAAATAAAAAATATTACGAAAGACATCTGTCCCGGATCATGGTGATCTCTGCTTTAAGGGATTGCATGAACATTGAGGAGATCGGTGAACTGATGCATCTGATCAATGGCGATACGGAAGATACCAGGGATGATATCGTTCTTGAAGAAAACCTCTTCAATTACTTCTGCAAGATCATCAATTCCATCGATGAACACGCTTTAAATGATCTGATGATCGAAAGAAGCATCCGCGAGAATCTTCTCAATGAACATGCGGAGAACAGAGAGAAACTGACGGTGGCCTTAAAGGTCATGATCTATGCCTACATTGCGGGAAAGTGTTACGAATATATCAGAGAAAACATGGAATTATTGCGAAAAAGCCGCTGAATCATGAACCTTCGAAAGAAGGTTTTTGAGTGCTATAATGCATTTGTGGGACTGCTGGAACTGTTTCAGAAAAAAAAGAGATATGAAGGCCGCGTTGTTGATCTTCAGGAAAAATACAGGGTATCGGAAAAGACATCCTATGATGGGGTTCCGACGGTTTATTATGACATTCTGAAACACGGCAGCAAGGAAAGAGTCGGCAAGACTGATCTTCGCTTAAGTATTGATGGCGATATGTACTACTATGGGCATATCGGCTATAACATTTCTCCGGCTTATCGAGGCAATCACTATGCCTATGAAGCCTGTCTGCTGCTGTTTGAGATCGCCAGAGCCGAATTCGGCCTGAACGAGCTGATCATAACCTGTTCGCCAGAGAATACCGCTTCCTATAAGACACTGACCAGGCTTGGCGGTGAGCTCGTTGAAAAAGTCGAAGTTCCCAAAGGTCATCCGCTTTATACAGTCGGTGAGACCACCAAATATATCTTCCGCTATAAAATCAGTTTATGAATAAAATAATCAGATGGATAAGAAAGTTTCTCTCTTCAAGGATATTTATGCTGGTGGTGATCATCTCCCTGCAGCTGCTTATCCTTATTTTTGGCATGAACACGATCAGATCGATCGAATATGTCGATACGGTATTGAACATCATTGATTTCCTGCTCATTCTTCATGTCGTTGACAGACATACGAATACTTCCTACAAGCTGATCTGGTCCATCATCATCTATGCCATACCGCTGATCGGCGGCGTGATCTACCTGATGTTTGCGGAACGCAAAGTTCCAAAAAGCCTGCGCAACGAAATGACCAGAAGCCTGCAGCGCTCAGAAGGCCTGCTGACTCAGAATAAGGAATATCAGGATAACCTGCAGGATCGCGATCTGCGGCAGCAGTTTGACTATGTGCTTAACGTCGGATCCTATCCTTATTATCAGAACTCATCAGCGAAATATTTTTCCGATGGCATGAGCTGTTTTGAAGACATGCTTTCCAAGATCAGAAAAGCCCGCTATTTCATCTTTCTGGAATACTTTATCGTCAAGGATGGAGTAATGCTTCGCAGCCTGATCAAAGAACTGCTGAATAAAGTTGATGAAGGAGTGAAGGTCTATTTCATGTATGATGACGGCGGTTCTCTGACTTCGCTACCCGATGATTTTAAACAGAATCTTAACGATCGAGGCATTCACTGTACGGAGTTTTCCAAGGTCTCTGCCTATCTTTCATTAATGTCCAAGACCAACAACCGCAATCACCGCAAGATCTGCGTTATTGATAATAAATATGCCTATTTAGGCGGCTTTAATATCGGTGATGAATACATCGATGAGAAGATCCGTTTTGGCAAATGGAAGGATTGCGGTATCAGGATATCCGGCAAGGCTGTCAACAGCGTCACGATCATGTTTATCCAGTTCTATAATGCGATGGTTTCTGATGCGATCAGCTATCATGATTATCTGTTAGATTATCCGCTTTTGGATAGAAAGGGCTTCTTTCAGCCGTTTTCATCCTCACCAAGTACTGATGACTATGTGGCAAGAACCGTGCATCTCAATCTGATCAATCACGCCAAGGATTACATCTACATCTCTACGCCATATCTGATTCTTGATCACGGCTTTACCACCGCCTTGGTAACAGCCAGCCGCAATGGCGTTGAAGTCGTCATCAATGTGCCGCATATTCCTGATAAGAAGACGGTTTTCATGGTCACCCGCAGCAATTATGAAGTGTTAGTCAAAAACGGCATCAGAGTCTTTGAATATACACCTGGTTTCATGCATTCCAAAAATATCATCGTTGATGATAAGATCGCGATCGTCGGTTCGATCAACATGGACTATCGCTCCTATTATCTGAATTATGAGTGTGGCGTGCTTATCGGCGAAGATAAGGTCATCATGGATATCAAAAAGGACTATCTCAAATGTATTGCCGAATCACAGGAGATAGGGCTTAACGATATTGAAAATATCTCCTTTATTGTCAGAATTGCCAGAGGCTTCATGAAACTGCTGTCTCCATTATTCTAGATACCGTAAATGATGAAATTGGACTTTTGATTGTTTCTTTCAGCTTTTGTTTTATTTCTGACATTATTTATAATATATAAAGTAATCATGCAGAAACTAAGGGATATCAACGAAGCAGTTTCCTATCTTAAAGATGGCGATATTGTTACCTCAAATGGCAAGGATCTTTATGTTTATAAAAATGAAAGGATCGCAGTCTATTCCAAGGGGACGCATTTTACTCTGGAACTGGCTGATTTTGTGAAACTGTATAATAAAAACACTTTCTATCTGTATGAAGAAAGTGTGGAAATTGATGAGACCAAAGATGAAGCCTATTATCGCTATTATCGCAAATAGGCTTTTATTTTTTCTTGAAGAACATGCCTAAGCCGGCACCGGAGATACCGCCAACGATGTGCGTCAGCTGTGAGATATTATCAGCTGTTGTGGCTCCGGTATAGAATTCCTGCCCCAGCCATAGGATCGCTACCAGGATCAGCGTGATAGGGATGCCCTGTTCTCTGCCGGTGATCGAAGCCAACAGAATAAAGGCGAAGACAACACCACTCGCTCCTAACAGCATGACATTAGGCTGAACAAGATTATGAATGATGCCGGTAATGATGGCTGTGGTGATGATGACAATTATCAGACGGTCTTTGTATTTTTCTTCTAAGATCGGTCCTAACAGCAGAATATACAGCATGTTGGAGACCAGATGATTAAGACCGGCATGGCCAAAGATATGACCGATCATTCTGACATAGGCCAAAGGATCCAGAAGTGAGCTCCCATAAGTCGAAAAGACCAGCATTGTTGATCTGCCGTTGGTCAGATAATCCAGACCTAAGGCGAGCAGACAGATGAGGACAAAACAGATCGTGATTGGAGCATTGATATAGATGCGGAATTTATTTCTGTTCATGGTTCTATTATTGCATAAATCAAAGTCTAGGACTTAAAATTAATACGTGAAGAAGATAAAGACAGCCCTGGTTCTTGAAGGGGGCGGATTACGTGGTGCTTATACAGCAGGAGCGCTTTCCTGGCTGCTGGATAATAATATTTTTTTTGATAATGCCTATGGCATTTCTACCGGGGCAGTGCATCTGTGCAACTATCTGAGTGAATCAAAAGAACGTCTTTATGATTTCTCTGTTGATGGGATCGTTGACAAGCGCATCATCGGTATCAGACCGTTTTTGCGCTGCGGAAGGATCGTTGATTATGATTTTCTTTTTGATCACATCATCAAAGAAGAAAAACAGTTTGATATAAACGATCTGAGAGACTGCAAGACGGACGCCTTTATTGGGCTGTATGAATTAAACGAGGGAAAAACCAGATATTATTCGATCAGGGAGATTTCACTTAATGAACTAAAAGCTTCAACTTCCTTGCCGATCATCGGTAAAGTCGTTAAAGAAAATGGTAGAGAAATTCTTGATGGCGGTATAACGGATATGATCCCGATCGAACAGGCAGTCGCAGATGGCTGCAACCGCAACCTGATCATTACGACCAAGCCTTTAGATTATGTTAGAAAACCAGCCAAGAAGGCTATTGTCGAACTGATGAGGATTTCCTATCCGCAGTGCAAGAGAATTGCGGAAGATTATAAGATCAGACATCTCAACTATGCCAAACAGATCGAATTGATCAGAAAACTGGAAGAGAACAACGAAGCTGTCTACTGCTATCCAAGCAGGAACTCCAATGTCACCAGAATGGGCGGCAGCAGAGAAGAACTCTCTGAACTGTTTGATCTGGGTTATCAGGATATGGAAGATAGAAAGGAACAGATACTTAAGTTACTTGAAAAAGACTGTTAAAGTATTGCTTGCTGCCGTGATCGTTTTGAGTCTTTTTGCCTGCGAAAAGAAACAGGAAAAAGATGATCAGACAGATCCTGAAATCATTCAGGAAGAATATATCGATCCCGTCAGGGATATTTTTATTTTTGATAAGCTGGATCCTACGCTGAAAAATAAAGCGAAAGCTGCCAATGGCAATAAAGATCTGCAGAACTATCAGTTCAAGATGCTGTTTAAAGAAGCTTATGATGGTCAGCTGTTTAATCTGAATGGTGATCCGATCAATCTGACAGATTATGATCAGTTCCTTTTGGAAGTGGCTTCAATCGAGTGTTCGCACTGCCGTAAAATGCTGCACATCATAGAAGCATTCAAAGCGGAAACGGATATACCTATTATTCAGTATTTTAATGTCGGCGATGTGAAGCAGATCAGAAAAATCTATGAAGAAGAAGGACTTGAGATAAGCGATGAACAGATCATCATCGGCCACGATGATGGCTTAAAAGCCTACCTCAAAAACTGTGGGATCAAGGCTTATCCGACGCTTATTGCTTTCAATAATCACAAGATCTCTTTTGTTGCGCAGGGAGAAACCGACCTTCTGGCGATGCGTAAAGTGCTGGATCTTGGTTTCAATGAGCCGATTACAGAAGATGATCTTAAAGATGCAGAGGGGAATAATTATCTTGATTTAAGCAGATCGACTGATGATGTGAAGAAAGACATTTCCAAAGAAAATCTTTATCGTCTGGAAAAACTTGATAACGATGATTATACTGTGGATCTGACTTTAAGACTTATCGGCAAAAAAGCTGATTTTGGAAAAGCTTTAAATCCTGCCAGCAATGCTTTTATCAATGAAGTCGAGGATTTTGGCCGCTATGAAGAAAAGAAACTGATCCTGCTTTATACCTATCTGAAAGATGCAGGTGATGTTGAGAAGATAAACTTTATTAATGAACTAATTGAAGGTGATCAGGACAACGAATATGTCCTGGTGCTGGTTGAAGGCTTTGAATCGGTTTCCACTTTTGTTAAAGAAATGCCTGTCAGAGTTAACTGCCCGATGATCTCAACTTTAGCGGCACTGCCCGAGGATCTATATGGTTTTGGAATTGTTGATTATCCGACAGCTGTCTTTATAGACAAGGGGACGATCACCGGTGCTTATTCACATGTTGAAGATAAGGAAAGGTTCCTGGAAGCGATAGATTTATTCCTGTCTGAAGGCTCGATCGCTTATAAGAAAAATAATCAGATCGTGAATGGAAAGTGATCTGGTATGGAACTGAAACTCATCAGTTCCTTAGTAACGGGATGATAAAAACTGATCATGGTTGACCATAAAGCGATCTGCTGTCCAGCAATCGCTTTTCGGTTATAGCGCTGGTCGCCCCATAAGGGATGATTGCGGGAAGAAAACTGGACTCTGATCTGATGCGAACGCCCGGTTTTTAGTTTTACTCTGACTAATGCGAGATTATCCCTGCGGGAAATAACTTCATAGTCCAGGATGGCCAGCTTGCCTTTAGGATCGACACTGACGGTATTGGTCCTGCTGTTTTTGAGCAGATGATCTTCATAGTGACCGCTCTGCGCGAGATTGTTATCTTCAACGACTGCCAGGTATTCCTTTTTGAAATCGTGATCCTGGATCTGTTTTGTCATCCTGGCGGCGGCTTTGGAGGTCCTGGCAAAAACGCAGACTCCGCCGACCGGCCGATCCAGGCGATGCAAAAGGCCCAGATAAACTGCTCCGGGCTTGCTGTATTTTTCTTTGATATATTTTTTCGCCATGCTCAGAAGATCTTCGTCCTTTGACTCATCTTCCTGCATCGGCACATTTACCGGTTTTTCAACGATCAGTAAATGATTGTCTTCATAGAGAACTTTCACTTATGCCACCTGGTGGTCTGCCCGCAAGGCAAAGTATATGAGCTGTTTTCTATCCTGATGCCTATCTCGTCGCTTTCAATGACACCTTTGATCTTTTTTTCTTCCAGATGTCTTTGCAAGGCATTGGCGATCACGGTAGGGGAATAACCGGTCGTATAGGTGTTGATAATGATAAATAAAGGATTGTCACTGAGAAGTTCCAAGGCATTTTCAATCAGGGGATTGATCTTGTCTTCAAATTTGAACAGTTCATTATCCGGACCGCGGCCATAGGATGGCGGATCCATGATGATGCCATCATATTTATGGCCTCTTCTGATCTCCCTGGCTGTAAACTTCAAGGCATCGTCCACGATGAAACGGATGTGATTGCTGCTTAAACCTGAAAGCTTCATGTTGTCTTTTGCCCATTCATTGATGCTTTTAGAGGCATCAAGATGAACAACCTCTGTCGCTCCATAGGCAGAGGCTACCATGGTAGCAGCGCCGGTATAGGCAAACATATTGAGGACTTTGGCATCATTTCGTCCTTTTAGTTTTTCTGCGATGAAATCCCAATTGGCCGCCTGTTCAGGGAAAAGCCCGGTATGTTTGAAGCCGGTTGGCGCTACCCGAAAAGTCAGATCCCGATATGAGACGTTCCAGGCTTCCGGAAGTCTGTTTTTGTATTCCCAATGCCCGCCGCCGGAGTTGGAGCGATGATAATAAGCATCGGCTTTTTCCCATAATTCCGGTCTGCTTTTCGGCCAGATGGCCATGGGATCGGGACGGCGGAGAATATAGCCTTTCCAGTTTTCCAGTTTTTCTCTGTCCCCGGCATCCAGAAGCGTATAATCAGGGAATGAATTACTTGTAATCATAAATAAATTCTATCATGGGTGTAGTAAAATATTGATGTGAATATTTGCGAAGATATCAGGGCATATAAGCCATATAATGTCCAGGAAGAAAAGGATAAACAGACGATCCTTGCTTTCTTAGAAAGATATGATGATGCTTTTTTGAGAAGCAATGAACTGGCACATATGACGGCTTCAGCCTGGGTCACCAATAAACAGCACGACAAGATCCTGATGTGCTATCATCACATCTATGATTCCTGGTCATGGCTGGGCGGCCACTGTGATGGCGAAAAGGATTGCCTTAAGGTGGCGATCAGAGAAGTTGAGGAAGAAGCCGGCCTTAAAGAAGTCATACCGATCAGTAAAGATATATTTTCGCTGGAAGTACTCAGCGTTGACTCACATTATAAGAAGGGCAATTACGTGCCTACTCATTTGCATCTCAATGTGACATATCTGCTCCAAGCAGATGATTCAGAAGCGTTAAGCATCAAGGAAGATGAAAACAGCGCCGTTTCGTGGTTTGGGATCGATGAAGCTGTAATGATGTCTAGTGAAAAATGGTTCAGAGATAATATCTACAGTAAGCTAAACAGTAAGTTGAAAGAGGGTTACTATGAAAACAATTAAGCGAATCGTATTGACCGGAGGTCCCTGTTCAGGCAAGACGACCTTCACCTCCAGAGCCCGTCAGGTTTTTGCGGAAAGAGGCTACAGGGTCATCATTGATAACGAATCAGCCACTGATCTGATCACCGGCGGTATTTCACCGGCAACGATGGGCATGTATGAATTCCAGAAGTACTGTGTAGCTTTGCAGCTCAAGAAGGAAGAACTGTGTTATAAAGCAGCTCAGGAGATTACGGGCGACAAGGTGCTGATCTTTATCGATCGCGGCATCTTTGATGATATGGCTTATGTTGGTGAAGAGGCTTTTCGTGAAATACTTAAGGAGTTCGATCTGAAGCTCGAAGATCTCAATGACCGTTACGATCTCGTCGTTCATTTAGTCACGGCTGCCAAAGGCAAAGAAGAGGCCTACACTTATGCCAACAACGCTGCCCGTTATGAATCGATCGATCAGGCCAGGGCTATGGATGATATGGCATTATCATCCTGGGAATCACATCCTAATCGCGTGATCATCGGCAATGAGAATGAGTTCGAGGTCAAGATGATCAACGCCATTCAGAGTGTCTTCCAGTTCCTTGGCTATGGCACTCCGGTCGAGAAGTTCAACAAGTATCTGATCAAAGTTGATGTCGATGTTCTGACAAAGATCGCACAGGAAGCCAATTATTCGACTTCCCATATCGTTCAGCACTATCTGAATGCGGAAAATGGCTATCAGCGCTGGATCAGAAGCCGTACCAGCAATGAGATCACGATGTATTCTTATTCGGAAGCAAACTATCTGCAGAACAATGAGCGCATCAAGGTCGATAAGGTATTAACGGAAAAACAGTATAAGGACTATCTCAGACAGGTCGATCCTCATCTTGATGGCCTCGATAAGACCCGTTATTCCTTCATCAGCAACGGGCTGTTCTTTAAACTGGATGTCTTCAGTTTCGATACCTCAAAGGGCATACTGGCAGTCGATGTTCCGGCCGATGGTCAAGAGATCGAAATTCCGGATTATATTGAGGTCATCAAGAATGTTACGGATGATCTGAGCTATAAGAACTACTATCTTGCGGAAGCACAGAAATTCTAGAATGGTTACATATTCACAGCTAAACGAAAATCAGAAATCAGCCGTTTGTGATGAAGCGAATCACTTACGGATCATAGCGGGTGCCGGTTCAGGGAAGACCCGCGTTTTAACGATGCGGATCGCTTATCTGATCGAACAGAAAGGTGTCAAACCTTATCACATCCTGGCTATTACCTTTACCAATAAGGCAGCTCGTGAGATGAAATACAGGATCGCCGATATGCTGAAAGAGCAGGGGACAGGCTGTCATATCTCGACGATCCACTCTTTATGCATGCGTATTTTGGCGGAAGATATCGGCGCTTTGAATTATCCGCGCAATTTTACCGTGATTGATGCGGATGATCAGCGCTCGATCCTTAAGGAAGCCTATAAGGAATTCGGCATTGAAAAGAAAGAATATCCTTATGGATTGCTGTTAGACTATATCTCCGTCAATAAATATGATGCGATCTCTCCCGATAAAGCCAAGGAACTGTCCTATGGTGATGCTCGAATATTTAATAAAGCAAGAGTCTATGAGTATTATCAGCAGCGTCTGCAGCAGATGTACGCTTTGGATTTTGATGATCTGATTCTTTTCACTGTTAAACTTTTCGAAACAAACCCGAAGATCCTGGAAAAGTGGTCCAGCCGTTTTCATTATGTCCACGTCGATGAGTTCCAGGATGTCGACAGGGTCCAGTATTACCTGATCAGACTGCTTTGCAAGGTCCACGATAATCTTTATGTTGTCGGTGATCCCGATCAGACGATCTATACCTGGCGTGGTGCCGATGTCAACATCATCGTCAACATGGATAAGGAATATCCCGATCTCAAGACGATCATCCTTAATCAGAATTACCGTTCGACCAACAATATCCTGTCCGGTGCCAATTCGCTTATCAAACACAATAAAGCACGTGTCGATAAGGAACTCTTTTCGAAAAACGGCGATGGTTCAAAGATCATCCACAAGACCTGCGGTTCAGAACTTGCCGAGGCTGATTATGTCGTCAACCAGATAATTAAGCTGCATAACGATGGCTATAATTACCGCGATATGGCTGTTCTTTACAGGGCAAACTATCTCTCGCGAGAGATAGAAAAAGTGATGATTGAAAACCGGATCAATTATGTCATCTACGGTGGCTTGCGCTTCTATGAAAGAATGGAAGTCAAGGATATCCTTTCCTATCTGCGCATGATCACCAGAGCCGATGATCTCGCTTTTACCAGAATCATCAATACACCGCGCAGAGCGATCGGTCCTAAGACTATCGATGCGATCAGGGAAATAGCCAAAGAAAAAGACATCACCATGTATGAAGTGATCAAAAACGGCTATTATCCGAAAAACAAGGATACCTTTGATCGTTTTGTTCATATGGTCGAAAAGTGGCGCGAAGATATGAAAGCCAACATCGATATGGAACTGCTGCTTCAGGAAGTTCTGGATGATTCCGGCTATCGGACGATGCTGGAGAAAGATAATGAGACAGAAAGACTCGAAAACGTCAAATCACTTCTTGATGATATAAAACAGTATTCGGAAGATTATCCTGACTCATCACTTGATGAATATCTGCAGATGATCGCCTTATACGTCGATCGCGCTTCGGAAGATGTGACTGATGCAGTCAATCTGTGTACGGTTCATTCAGCTAAAGGTCTCGAGTTTGAGGTCGTCTTTGTGATCGGCTTATCAGAGGGCATCTTCCCTTCGGAAAGGACGATGTCGGAAGGCAGCAAAGGTCTTGAGGAAGAAAGAAGACTGGCTTACGTCGCCTATACCAGAGCGAAGAAACTGCTTTATTTGAGCGAATCAAGTTCCTTCTCTTTCGTTGTGCAAGGAACCAAAACACCATCGCGTTTCATTAAAGAGATAAATGATGATTATATCGATCATATTGATGAAAGACCGAAGCCAAGTCAGTCGATGATCTTTGATGAAGACATCGTGATCAAAGAACGCCGTCAGGAAAGACCAAGAGATGACATCTACCGCAACGGTGACAGCGTGATTCATAAGGTTTTCGGAGAAGGGGTAGTCATTTCTTCAGATGGCAATATCCTGACGATCGCTTTCCCGCACCCTTACGGGGTCAAGAAGATCGTTGCCGGTCATCCTTCGATCCGCAAGAAACGGAAAGAAGATATGAATTAAAAAGCAGCCTAAGCTGCTGTACCCATCTGTTCAAGTTTTACAATACCGTCAAGATTGGAAAGGCGGTATTTTTTTGAATCGTGAGTGAAGAAATCGATCAGTACATCGGCTTCATGAGTGTAATTTTCCAATAGCTCCTGCATGAAAGCAGAAATATTGTCAAAATTGTACAGAGAGTACATTTCAAAGATGGTGACGAATTTGCCCTGATCAGTATTGCGGCCATCAAAATCATAGAAGATCGTTTCTGCAGAATTCTTGAAATAGGTCGGCAGTTCATCGTTTGAAAACAGATAACGTATAAAGTTATAATTATCTATATTGTTGTTTGAAACAACGCTTACTTTAAGATAGACGACGACATCAAGTTCCAGCATGGCCATATCCAGGTCACTGGGCATGAAATCAAGCATCTTTTTTAAGGGCATATTATCAGTCAGCATATCTTAATTATACTATTACAGGGTGATGCATATGAAAAAAATACTGTTG
>CADCOR010000169.1 GCA_902803055.1 uncultured Erysipelotrichaceae bacterium | reverse complement strand
GCCGCAGTATTGTTCAATGCCCGGAGCAATATAATGATTCAGGCTCATGACCAGGAAAGCTTTTAAAGCATCTAAGAGGATGACCAGGATGCCAACAGGAGTGCCTAAGACTCTTGCGGCATTAGTTCCGCCGAGGTTTCCTGACCCGTATTCACGGATGTCTTTATGATAGAATACCTTGCCGATAACCAGTCCCCAGGGCACTGATCCGATCAGATAACCGATAATACACCACAGGATGATTTGTGTCATTTTGAGCTCCTTTTTTTAGTGCAGATCACGAGGATATTTTCACTGATGATGATTATATCACAGTCGTTTGAATATGTTATAATTTCATGGTATGGCAGTAAAATATGATGATAACAGTATAGAAATTCTTGAGGGTCTAGAAGCAGTAAGAAAAAGACCCGGAATGTATATCGGCTCGGTCGATGCCAGAGGTTTGCACCATCTGGTCTGGGAAATTGTCGACAACGCGATCGACGAGGCGATAAACGGTTATGGCGATGAAATAATCATAGAAATCAATAAAGACGGCTCATGCACGGTAACAGATTATGGCCGTGGCATGCCGGTCGGAATGCATAAGTCCGGCAAGAATACCCTGCAGGTTATTTTTACCGTTCTTCATGCCGGCGGCAAGTTTACAGATCAGGGCGGATATAAGACGGCTGGTGGTTTGCATGGCGTCGGTGCTTCGGTGGTCAATGCGCTTTCCGAATGGCTGGAAGTTGAAGTATGCCGGGATAAGAAACGCTATCTGATGCGTTTTGAAAAAGGCGGCAAGAAGGTATCTAAGCTTGAGGTGATCGGTACGACTAACCGTACCGGTTCCAAGGTCACTTTCATGCCGGATAAGAAGATCTTCCAGACGACGACTTTCAACTATCAGACGATCTTAGACAGAGCACAGGAAGAAGCTTTTCTTTTAAAAAACGTCAAACTCGTCGTCAAGGATAATCGCACTAACGAATGTCAAGAGTTCCTCTATAATGACGGCTTGCGGGCTTTCATGGATTATCTGCATGAAGATAAGGATGTCTTGCATGATACAGTCTGTTTTTCCAGTGAAAAAGAGGGTATCAATGTCGATATCGCTTTTCAGTATACGACAGGTTATCAGGAGAACACTTTTTCCTATGTTAATCTGGTCAGAACTGCTGATGGCGGCAGTCATGAAGTCGGCTATAAAAGTGCTTTTACCAAAGTCATCAATGAATATGCCCGTGAAGTAGGCTTATTAAAGGAAAAAGACAAGAATTTTGATGGTTCCGATGTCAGAGAAGGATTGACTTCGATCATTTCAATTGCTGTTCCGGAATCACTGCTGCAGTTTGAAGGCCAGACCAAGGGCAAGCTTGGAACGCCTCAGGCTAAAACGGCGGTCGATGCCGTTGTTTCAGAACAGCTCAGCTATTTCCTTCATGAGAATAAAGAGATCGCTATCCAGCTGATCAAGAAGATCCAGCGGGCGGCCTTAGCCAGAGAAGCAGCCCGTAAAGCCAAAGATGAAGCCCGTTCGGGCAAGAAGTCTTCTTCCAAGGCTAAAGAGATCCTGTCTGGCAAATTAGCTCCGGCTCAGTCCCGTGATTCTTCCAAACTCGAACTGTTTTTAGTTGAGGGCGATTCTGCCGGCGGCTCAGCCAAGAAGTGCCGTGATTCTTCCTTCCAGGCGATCCTGCCTTTAAGAGGCAAGGTTCTGAATACCGAAAGAGCTTCAGTCAGTGAGATCGAAAAAAACGAAGAACTCAATACGATCATTCACTGTATTGGAGCGGGTGTCGGACCGCATTTCAATATCGAAGATATTCATTATGATAAAGTAGTCATCATGACCGATGCGGATACTGATGGTGCCCATATCCAGGTTCTTTTACTGACTTTCTTCTACCGTTTTATGAGAGAACTGATCGAAACAGGTCACGTTTATATTGCCATGCCGCCTCTCTATGGTGTCATGAGAAATAAAGAAAGAGTCTATCTTTATTCCGATGATGAACTGAATGAATTAAAAAAGGAAATGGGCGAGAAGATGGACATCCAGCGCTATAAAGGTCTTGGTGAAATGGATGCGGATCAGCTTTGGGATACGACAATGGATCCTGCCAGAAGGACACTTATCCAGGTTTCGATTGAAGATGCGGCGATCTGTGAAAGAAGAATTTCTGTTTTGATGGGCAATAATGCGGAAGTCAGAAGAAAATGGATCGATGACAATATCGATTTCACTTTAGAAGAAGATTACAGAGTTACAAGAAATGGCTAGAAGAAAAAAAGAAGAAATAAATGAGAAATATCTGAATGAAACATTGGACAATATCATGTCTGATCGTTTTGGCAGTTATTCAAAATATATTATTCAGGAACGTGCTCTGCCTGATGCCAGAGATGGCTTAAAACCGGTTCAAAGACGTATTCTCTATTCCATGTATATTGATGGCAATACCTTTGAAAAACCGCACCGCAAGTCTGCCAAGACCGTAGGAAGCGTTATGGGTACTTTCCATCCGCATGGTGACTCTTCGATCTATGAAGCTATGGTCAGAATGTCTCAGGACTGGAAGATCAATGTGCCTTTGATTGATATGCATGGCAACAACGGTTCGATCGATGATGATCCGCCGGCTGCGATGCGTTATACGGAAGCCCGTTTAGCCAAAAATGCCAATCTGTTGCTGGATGACATCGATTATGAATCAGTTGCCATGACCAACAACTATGATGATACTCATCTGGAACCGACTGTCCTGCCGGCTAGATATCCTGTCCTTTTAGTCAATGGCTCAACAGGTATTGATTCCGGCTATGCGACCAATATCGCTCCTCACAATCTCAATGAAGTCGTGGAAGCGACGATCTATCGTCTGATCCATCCGGAATGTTCGCTTGATGAACTTATGGAATTCATCAAGGGACCTGATTTTCCAACCGGTGGTATCGTACAGGGCAAGCAGCAGATCAGAGATATCTTTGCGACCGGCAAGGGCAAAGTCGTTGTCCGCAGCAAGTGCGAGATCACAGAATCCAAGACGGGTTCAGCGATCATTGTCAGCGAGATCCCTTATGAAGTCATCAAGTCACAGCTGGTCAAGAAGATTTCGGATATCTATCTTTCCAAGGAGATAGACGGTATCGTTGATGTACGTGATGAATCCGGAAGAAATGGCTTGAGAATCGTTATCGAATGCAAGAAAGATGCCAATTGCGAACTGATTCTGAATTATCTTTACAAGAATACCGATCTGCAGATCAACTATTCCTACAACAATGTCGCTATCGTCAATCATAAACCGGTCCTGATGTCCCTGATCGATGCCTTGGACGCTTTTATCGAACATCGTCGTGATGTTGTGACTAACCGTTCACGTTATCTGCTGGAGAAAAAGAAGGCCAGACTGCATATCATTGAAGGTCTGATCAAAGCGATCTCGATCCTTGATGATGTCATAGCCCTGATCAGAAAATCAAAAGATAAGAAGGATGCCAAAGAAAAACTCAAGGAGGCATTCTTATTCACGGAAGAACAGGCCGAAGCGATCGTTTCTCTGCGCCTTTATCGTTTATCTTCAACCGATATAACGGTGCTAAAACAGGAAAACAAGACTCTGATCAGAGAGATCAGCGAACTTAATTCGATTCTCAAATCAAAGGAAGTTCTGGATGCGGTACTGGTCAATGAGTTAAAAGAAGTAAATGAAATGGCGGTCTGTGAAAGAAAGACAGCCATTGAAGATGAGGTTTCAGAAGTAGTTGTTGATAAACTGGCAATGATTCCGAATGAACCTTGTTATATATCGTTATCCAAGGATGGCTATCTCAAGCGTTTCTCGGAACGTGCTTTCAACGCCAATGCGAATCAATTGCCATCCGTCAAGGAATCGGATGCTTTGATCGGTGTCAAATACTGTGAGACATTAGATACATTATTAATCTTTACCAGCCGAGGCAATTACGCATATCTGCCGGTCTATAAGATCGAAGAATGCAAGTTCAAGGACATGGGCAAGCATGTCTCTCACTATGTCAAAATGGAAGGCATGGAGAAAGTTGTCGGAGCGATCCTGGTCAAGAATTTTGATACCTTTGCCTTTGTGATCACCGCAACTAAAGAGGGTATGATCAAAAAGACCTCGATCCCGCGCATGGATGTCGATCGCTCTTCCAAAGCCTTGACCTGTATGAAATTAAAAGCCAATGATGAGATGGTGGCAGTCACGCTGGCCTATGATGGCGATGATCTGATCCTGATCAGCAAAGACGGCTATTGCAACCACTATTCTTCTGATGTCCTGGCAGATCTGGCGCCAAAGGCACAGGGTGTCATGGGCATGAATGTCAAAAATGATGAATTGGCAGCTGTTGTCGCTGATCATCATAGCGGTGAAGAACTGCTCATTGCCACAAATAAGGGCGGCTTTAAGCGGATTCACATCAATAATCTTGATATAACTTCCCGCAACACCAAAGGATACCGCATTTTCAGACAGATAAAATCTAATCCGCATGCGGTCAATTATGCTTTGAATGTATCAGGTTACAGTACCCTGTGTCTGTGTGACAACGGCGGACTTAAAGAACTCAGCGCTTCGGAAGTTCCGTTTATGGAGCTTGAACAGTCTTTCTCCAGTCCTGCCGATATCAGAGGAGAATACTTCCTGCTGCAGAAAGATATGAGTGATATTCCTGATGTTCAGATCATCGATATTCCGGAAGGATATTATAATAATAGTAGTGAAGGGGATGAACAGACTTCCCTGTTTGAGTAATGTCAGTTTTCAGACCAAAAGAAATATTGCAAACATATACAGATCTTGATATAGATAATTTAAGAAAGAACGGTTTTGACACGATCCTGATCGATGTGGATAACACGATTGCGATCCCCAACACCGGAACCTGCGATGAAAAAGCGGAGAAGTTTTTAAATGATCTTAAAAAGGCCGGTTTTAAAGTGATCATTCTTTCCAACAATAATCGCAGAAGAGTCAAGATGTTTATCAGAGATATCGATGTCGATTTTGTTTCTTTGGCTTTAAAGCCATTGCCTTTTGGCTATCTTCGAGCCATGGCCAAGGCGCACTCGAAACCATCGAAAACAGTTGTACTCGGTGATCAGCTGATGACTGATATCCTGGGGGCAAACCTGTGCGGCTGTTATGGCATATATACGAAACGTTTGCAGGAAAAAGATACGACAATGACGGCGATTAACCGTCGTATTGAGAATATTGTATGGAGAAAGATATTGCATGAAGAAGTGTAAGGGCTGCGGAATCCCGATGCAAAGCAGTGATAAGGAATCACTGGGCTATGTCGTCGATCTTGAACAGGATTATTGTCAACGCTGTTTCCGGTTATCTCATTATGGAGATATCTCTCATTTCAAGACCAATTATGTCTCGAATGAGAAAATACTGAAGATCTATAACCGCTACAGCAGTTCGCTTTTTGTACTGATCATCGACATTATTGATGCCTTTGTCCTTAAAAGTGATGATCTCCTGTCTTTTTTCAAAGATTACAAGGTACTATTGCTGATAAACAAGACCGATCTGCTGCCGGATAATATTTCCGAACACAAAGTCGATCAGATTTTCTCCAGAATGCTTTTTGATCTGAATCGCAAATATAAGAACATTGTCGCAGCCATGCTGACAAACAAATATGAGAATCGTTTCAATGAACAGTTCTTTGCTCTTCTGGATGATCTGAAAGTCAATTCGGTGGTTTTTGCCGGCCGAGCCAATGCGGGTAAATCATCTCTGATCAACAAGCTGATCGCCAACAAGGCCTTAACGACTTCGATGTATCCAGGTACGACACTCGAAGAGATCGATATCATGTATAGGAATTATCACTTCATTGATACTCCGGGTCTTGTCGATGTGAACAATTATTCAACTTATCTCAATATGGAGAAGTACAAACTCTCCAAGATTGCCAAGACGATCAGACCGCAGATCTTCCAGCTTAAAGAACCGCAGTCTTATTTCTATGATGGCATGTTGAGAGTGGATATCATTCCTAAGGACAAGGCATCGGTCAGCTTCTATATCAGCAATGACAATAAGATCCATCGCACGAGCTATGAGAATGGCGATGACTATTATCAGAAACATTACTGTGAGTTTATCTTGAGAGTTAAACCGCTGGCGATCGCTGATTATGGGATCACTGATTCTAAACTCTTTGTCTTAAAGGGCTTGGGCATGTTCAAGATCAGCGGAGAATGCCTGGTTTATATTCATTCTTTAGCTAATGTGCGTCTGTATACAAGTGAGGTTGAAATCTGATGTTAAGTGGAAAACAGAAAAGATATCTGCGAAGTCTGGCTGTCAATGAAAAGGCTATCTTTCAGATCGGCAAGGATGGACTTAATGATAATCTGTATAAATCATTAAAGGAAGCCTTATTGGCCAGAGAACTGGTCAAGGTTTCAGTATTAAAGACCTGTGAGAACGATATGAATGAGATTGCAGTGGAACTTTGTGCCAATACCGGTGCTGAACTGGTGCAGAGAATCGGCAAGACGCTTGTGCTGTTTAAGCGTTCAAAAGAAAACAAGATCATCCTGCCATGAATATAGAAGAAGTTACTTTTGATAATTTTATGGATCTTGATTCAAAGGATCGCAAAAGGATCCTCAATGATCCCGATCTTTTAAAGCAGCTGGTCAGAAAAAATGTCACACCGCATCGCTATGAACATTCCTTAAGTGTGGCTGAAGTCTGTAAAAAACTGGCTGAAAAACATAATGTCGATGTCAATAAGGCTTATATGGCCGGGCTTTTGCATGATGTATGCAAATTTCCGGACAGTGACAGCAGCGGTGTGCTGGAAGAATACCTCAGATTCTATGATCCGGATAAGCTGAATGGCGTTTATGGTGTCTATCATGCCTGGGTAGCAAAATACTATCTGAGAGAAAAGTGCAACTTTCACGATTCCGATATTCTTAATGCGATCTATAATCATACGATCTGCCGTTCAAGAGATAAACTGTCATTAATACTGTATATTGCGGATAAAAGAGAACCATTAAGAAAGATAGATGATGATATACTTAAGATCGCTTATGTCGATCTGTATAAAGCTTTTGAGAAGCTTGAAAGGGATGTAAAGAAATATATTGAAGGAAAGAATGAGAAGTTTGTTGGAAACAGCCTATAAGGCCATGGATGAGAAACTGGCTGAAGATCTGATCGTACTTGATTTCAGAGCGCAGTCGCCTTATGTCGATTATTTTATTATTGGCACCGCCAGAAACTATCGGATGGCTAAATCGATCGTCGATAATGTTGAAGATAAGGCTTTAGAAGCTGGTTTTGAAGTCAAGAGAATCTATGCAGAGAAAGAGACCAGATGGCTGCTTGTCGATCTTGGCGATGTGGTCTGCCATGTTTTCTATGACGGGGAAAGACAGTTATATAATCTTGAGGGATTATGGAAAGATTTACCGATAGTACAAATGTAAGCAATTATTCAATTCTTGCCCGATATTATGATGAGCTTCTTCAGGATGAAGAAGCTTTATCACTGTGGCTTGAGCACATTGAAGAAAAGAAATTTACCAGCGTTCTGGAACTCGCCTCAGGATCAGGTGTGATGGCAGGTATCCTGAAATCAAAAGGCTATGATGTTTTGGCCAGTGATATTTCACCTGAAATGAAAGAAGTTTCCCGAAGCAACTTTGATGGTGAATATCAGCTGCTTAATATGACGGATTATCATCTCAACAGGAAGTTTGATCTGATACTATGCATCTGTGATTCGATCAATTATCTCTATGAAGAAGAACTTGACTCATTCTTCAGCTGTGCCTATGAACATCTCAATGATAACGGCCGTCTGATCTTTGATATGCATCATGAAAAGCGGCTGGAAGAATTCAAGGAGCAGTATATTGAAGAAGGATATGTATCCGATACGCCTTATCAGTGGACGATTCAGTCTGATGAGTTTGAAAGGACGATCAACGAACACTTTACTTTCTATACAAAGGATGGCATGATTCAGGAAAATCATGCCCAGAACGTCTTTGCGATTAAAAATGTTACAGATAAGATGGAAAAGTATTTTACGGTTGAAGTCTTTGAAGATTTTGTGGAAGATGAAAAGATATTGATTGTGGGGTATAAAAAATGATTGTCAT
>CADCOR010000168.1 GCA_902803055.1 uncultured Erysipelotrichaceae bacterium | reverse complement strand
ATCGAGTTCAGACAGGATATCATCCAGCAGGACGATCGGTGTATTGCCGGTATACTGCTGGATATATTTGACCAGCGCAAACTTGAAGGCAATAAGTACCATACGCTTCTGACCCTGCGAGGCAATGGAATTGAGATCATAGCCATCCATCATAAAGCGATAGTCTTCATGATGCGGTCCGAAAGTCGCATAGTGATAGTAATCATCTTTTTCTCTGCTGTCATTCAGCGCTTGGGCAATGTCTTCGATTTCCGAACATTTCTTATAGATGATTTCAATCTTTGATTCTTTGCCTGAGATCATTGAATACATGTCTGAAATATTGTCGTTTATCAGCATGAAGAACCTTTCTCTTTCTTCAATGATTGTTCTGATCAGCGGAGTCATGGATTCATTGATTACCGCGAACAATGTCTCATCGATCTCCAGTTCCTTTAATATTTTATTTTTATCCTTTAATAGGGAATTGTACTGGACTAAAGCCTGAATATATCTTTGCGAAACTTTGGATACTTCGATATCGAGAAGCTTGCGGCGTTCGCCTGGTGACTGGGTGAAGAGTTCAAGATCACTTGGTTTGAATAAGACGGCATTGAGCTTGCCGATGAATTGTGAAGTTCGGGAAATTATCTGATCATTTATATATAAGGATTTATTTTTCTTATTGACGACGACTTTAAAAATACCTTTATCAGAAACGAGCTCAACTCTGGCATAATCACTGTTTTTCTTTATCACATCCGCATCATTCTGAGTACGGAAGGATTTGGTGTTGGAAACAAGGATGATGGATTCAAGGATATTAGTCTTTCCAGTCCCGTTTTTGCCAACAATAATGTTCAAATGCGGATCAAATTCAATAAAACAGCGGGAATAGTTACGATAATCATTCAGTTTTAATGTTTTTATCAACATATCTGATACACCTCTGACTCGATTCTGATCTGATCTCCACGGTACAGTTTACGACCCCGGCGCTGCTCTTTTTCACTGTTCACATAGATCTCATGTACAGCTAAAAAAGCTCTGGCTTCCCCACCGCTGCCAATATGATCAGTGATCTTCAGAAGCTGGCCAAGGGTAATAAATTCGTCATTGATTTCTATCTGTTTAATTAAGGCCATAACCTCTAAAATTATACCATTTTTGGCTTTATCTTTCCAAATCCGGACTTTTATAAAAAGCTGTATCTCACCTAATAAAATATAAAACCCGTCTGAAAACGGGTTTATTTTGCGTATAAAGTGATTTTCTTATTTTTAATGATAGGTTCTGACCGGAGAAATGATCTGGATCAGGGAGTCATCACCTTCCTTTTTGACGACCATCGGTTTGAGTTCCCCGGAGAAGTTGATCGTGATCTCATCGGAAGCAATAGCCTTTATCGCATCCTGCAGATATTTGCCTGAGCAGGAGATCTCTAATGGTTCGCCTTCAAACGAAATCACTTTGATCGTTTCAAATGAAGAGACCAGTGACTGATTAGTAGCAGTCAGTTCGATCTTTTCACTGTCGATATTCATCTTGATCGTGTTCTTGCCATCAGCTTTGATGAATAAGGTACGGTCGATCGCATTGACCATCTCCTTGCTGGAAACAGTAAGTTTCTGCTGGAAGGAAGAAGGGATCAGTCGGGATGTATCCGGGAATTCATCATCAAGAAGTCTGGTATCAATGACTGAATTGCCAAAAATGAAGGAGATCTTCTGATTATCAATTGCGATCGTGACCTGTTTTTCATTGGCTATCGCATGATAGATCTCAGAAAGATACTTCGAAGGAATCGTGATGTTGAAATTGAGATCCTGATCGATATCGATCGTTTTGGAAGCGAGACGATAAGAGTCTGTCGCATTGGCATAAAGTTTGTTGCCTTTAGCTTTGAGATTGACACCAGTTAAAACGGGACGGGTCTCTTTATCAGAACAGGCAAAGGCTGTTTCATCAATGATCTGATTGAATAATGTTGTATCAAGCGTAAAAGGATTGGCATCTCTTGATTCAAAATTGATCAGAGGATATTCATCAGCTTCCATGCCATTGACAGTGAATTCGGAATTGCCGCCGGAAATTTTGATAAGTGTACCGTCAATTGTTTCTACTTCAATGAAGTCACCATCAATCTTACGGGCAATTTCTAATAAGAAACGGGCATTAAGAACGATTTCACCTGTTTCTTCAATAATAAGAGCAGCTGAATCATTATTATTAACT
>CADCOR010000167.1 GCA_902803055.1 uncultured Erysipelotrichaceae bacterium | reverse complement strand
TGAATTCCTATACCAATGATTATAATTTTGAGCCGGATCAGATTGAGTACATCGAGAAAACCGATAAGCTCAGCGATGAGGAAAAAGAAAAAAGAGTAGAACTGCATATCCATACCAAACTTTCGGAAATGGATGGCGTCTCTTCACCGACGGAAGTCGTCAATGCCGCATACGAAATGGGGCATCGGGCATTAGTGATCACTGATCATCTCTGTTTACAGGGTTTCCATGAAGCACAGATGGCTTATAAAGGCATAATGAAAGCCGCAGGGGATGAGAAACCTGATTTTAAGGTTCTTTATGGCTGTGAGATGAATATGGTCTCTCCGGAGCTCAAAATCGTTTATAACGCTAATGATGATCTGCTGAATGAATGTGAATATATCGTGTTCGACTTGGAAACGACCGGTTTATCGACTGAGTATGATCACATCATCGAATTTGGCGCTGTGCTGATGCGCAAAGGTACGGTTGTGGAAAAGAAGGATATTCTGATCAAACCGCCTTTTGAACTGTCAAATAATATCAAGAATCTGACTCATATCACTGATGAACTGCTCAAGGATGCCAAGAGTTTTAAAGAAGTTAAGGATGATATCCTTGATTTCATTAAAGACAGGGTACTGGTTGCCCATAATGCTTCATTCGACTATGGCTTTTTAAACAGTGAATTAGGCAGACTGGGCTTTGATCCTTTGCCTAATCCGGTCATCGATACTTTAGATCTTTCCCGCTCACTGCTTAAAAACAGAAGGGCTTATCGTTTAGGCAACATGTGCCGTGCCTACAACATCCCTTATGATGAAGATGTCGCGCACCGTGCCGACTATGATGCGGATGTGCTCTCGCAGGTCTTCAATTTCATGCTGAAGGATCTGGCCAAAGAAAACGTGAAGACACTTAATGATCTGAAGAACTTCCAGGATGAGGAAGCTTTTGTCAAAAACCGTGCCTTCCATACGACAGTATTATGCAAAAATAAGGCCGGATTAAAGGATCTGTTCAAACTGATCTCGATCTCCAATACGGATACGCTGGCTGTTTTCGGCAAGGCTAATACCAAGGATACAAATTCGGAATTCATTGCGGAACCGCGTATCTTCAAGGAAACTTTAAATAAATACCGTGAAAATCTGCTGATCGGTTCAGCCTGTCTCAATGGCGAAGTTTTTGAGATCGCTTCGACGCGATCTAAAGCTGAACTGGCAGAAACCATTTCATTCTATGACTATATCGAAGTTCAGCCTTTAGAAAACTATCGCTTCCTTTATGAAGACCGTCAGCTGTTTGATAAAGACAGACTTAAACAGTATCTGAAAGATATCATCTTAGAAGGACTCAAACAGAACAAGATCGTTGTCGCGACGGGTGATGTTCATTATGTGCGCAAAGATGAAAAGATCCTGAGAGATGTCTATATCAATGCACAAGCCATCGGCGGTGCTCATCATCCGCTGTATATCTTTGATAAAGAAAAAAGAGCGAAACAGGTCACCCCGGATCAGCGTTATCTGAATACGAAGGAAATGCTCGATGCTTTTGCCTGGCTTGAAGATGAAAAACTGATCAGAGATATCGTCATTCACAATACCAATAAAGTTGCCGATCTGTGTGAGAACATCAAACCTTTCTCGGATGAACTCAGACCGCCGAAGATTGTTGATGCGATCGCAGTTGCCCGCAAATGCAACATCATCGAAGAACCGTTTACTGAGCGTCATGATGTCATATCGGCAGATCAGTATTTAAGAGAATTCTGTTACTATAATGCTCATCGTCTATATGGCGAAGAACTTGATCCGTTTATTGAAGACCGTATTGAAAAAGAACTCAATGCGATCATCGGCAACGGCTATGGCGTTATTTATTTTGTTTGCCATCTGATGGTCAAAAGATCCAATGATGATGGCTATATTGTCGGTTCGCGAGGATCAGTAGGCTCATCTTTAGCCGCCACTCTTTCCGATATCACCGAAGTCAATCCTCTGCCGCCGCATTACATCTGTCCTAAGTGTCATAAACTGATCTGGATGAAGGATGTTTCATCCGGTTATGACCTGCCGGATAAAGACTGTCCGGACTGTGGCACCAAGATGCGCGGTGATGGTCAGAATATTCCATTTGAAACCTTCTTAGGCTTTAACGGTGACAAGATTCCGGATATCGACCTCAACTTCTCCGGCGATTATCAGCCTAAGGCACATCTGTTTACCAGAGAGATTTTTGGTGATGAGAATGTCTTTCGAGCCGGGACGATTTCTACCGTGGCGGAAAAGACGGCTTTCGGTTATGTTTCCGGTTATTGTGAAGAAAAGAATATCTTCAATATGAGCCGGGCACAAAGACAGCGTCTGGCTTCGGGATGTGAAGGCGTCAAACGTACGACCGGCCAGCATGCCGGCGGCATTGTTGTTCTTCCGGATGATATGGAGATCGAAGACGTCACACCGATCCAGTATCCGGCCAATGATAAGTCGGCAGCCTGGCGTTCAACCCATTTCGAATATCATGACTTTTCGGATAATCTGCTTAAGTTTGATATTTTAGGCCATGTCGATCCGACCGCTATGAAGCTGTTTGAAAATATCTCGGGCATCGATGTCAAAACGATCCCGATGAATGATGAAAAAGTGCTTTCCTTATTCTATTCGACAAAAGCCCTGAATATCATCAATCCGCGTTATCACGAAGAGACGGGCGCGGCTGGCTTGCCGGAATTCGGTACACTGAATACCCGCAATACAATCGAAGAAACAAGACCTCACGTCTTCTCGGAACTCGTGCAGATTTCCGGTCTTTCCCATGGCACTGATGTCTGGCGCGGCAATGCGCAGGAACTCATACGCAATGGCATCAGACTGTCTGAAGTCATCGGATGTCGTGATGATATCATGTCGACTCTTTTGGGCTACAAACTTGAACCGCTCGATTCTTTCAATATCATGGAACACGTCCGTAAGGGCAAGGGTCTGACTGAATATGAAGAAAAGACAATGAGTGAACATCAGGTTCCGCAATGGTATATCGAATCCTGCAAGAAGATCAAATACATGTTCCCGAAAGCTCATGCGGTAGCTTACTGTATCATGGCCGTACGTGTGGCCTGGTTCAAGGTCTATCATCCGGAATACTATTATGTATCTTATTTCTCTTTGCGCTGCGATGCCTATGAACTGGAAACAATGATCAAGGATGCAGACCAGATCTATGCCCGCATGCAGGAACTGATGGCCAAGATCAATGCCCGTGAAGCCAACAAGAAAGAAAAGGACATTTTTGATACGCTGGAAGTCTGTTATGAGATGGTCTCCCGCGGCTACAGGATGACCAATATCGATCTCTATCGCTCACTGGCAACGGAATTCAGGGTCAATCCGGATAACAATCACGAGATCATTCCGCCATTTAAAGTGCTTGATGGTCTGGGTGATAACGTTGCGGAGTCGATCGTTGAAGCGCGTAAGGACAGGGAATTCCTGTCTAAGGAAGATCTGATCAACAGAACACAGCTGTCTACGACCTTATGTAAAAAACTGGATAATCTCGGTGTCCTTAAAGGACTCGATGATTCCAACCAGATGTCATTATTCTAGAGAGGGATAATATGAAACTTACTGAAAAACTGCTGGATTATGTAAAGATCGAAACAACTTCGAGCGAAACTTCTCAGACTTTTCCTACTACCGAGTGCCAGTTTGATCTGGCCAGACACTTGCTTTCTGAGCTTAAGAAAATGGGTGTGGAAGAGAGTCTTCTTGATGATTATGGCTATGTCTATGGCTATCTTGACGGTGATCCCTCATATAAGACTTTAGGCTTTATTGCCCATATGGACACTTCACCGCAGGCTTCGGGAAAAGATGTCAGACCTCGTCTTATCGAAAACTATGACGGCAAGGATATCGTCTTGAATGAAAATGTCATCACCAGTGTGGAACGCTTCCCTAATCTGCTTGACTATGTCGGCAAGACCTTGATGGTCACCGATGGCAATACGCTTTTGGGTGCTGATGACAAGGCTGGCGTGGCGATCATCATGGAAGTGCTGGAAACGCTGATAAATCATCCTGAGCTTAAACATGGACCGATCAGGATCTGCTTTACCCCTGATGAAGAGGTAGGCAAGGGCACGGCTAATTTCAATTATGATCTCTTCAAAGTCGATTACGCCTATACGATCGATGGCGATAAGCCAAACAATATCGCATATGAAAATTTCAATGCGGCTTCCGCAACTGTAGATATTACAGGTATCTCTGTTCATCCCGGTTCGGCCAAAGACAAGATGGTAAACGCCTTGAGCGTCGCGCATGAATTCCATGAAATGATGGATAAGGATGCGGTACCGGAAAAAACAGAGGGCTATGAAGGCTTTAATCTGCTGATGGGAGTAGAAGGTGAAGTTGCCAAAGCGAAAATGCAGTACATCTTGAGAAATCATGATATTGATAAACTCAATAAACAGAAACATGATTTTGAAGTCATACGCGATACCTTGAACCAAAAATACGGCTATGAAGCCGTCAAGGTCGAGCTCAAAGACAATTACCGCAATATGAAAGAAAAATTCATCGGTCACGAGGAAATTATCGATTTAGTCAAAAAGGCGATGAAGAACCTTGACCTTGATTATGCGGAGATTGCGATCAGAGGCGGCACGGATGGAGCGGCTTTGACCTGGAATGGCATCCTGTGTCCAAACCTTGGCACAGGCGGTCAGAATTTCCATGGTGTTCATGAGTTCTGGTGCAAAGAAGACGGTGAAAAAGTCGTTGAACTGCTGCTGGAAATGCTGAAACTGGCCGAAAATTAGGGTTTATTATTGATTTTAAAAATATAATCATATAGAATTACTATGTAAATAAGGAGCGAATATCGCTCCTTAATTTATTGTTACGGAGGATTATGCAACTCGATACGATTAAAAATGCGATCAGAAACTTCCTGAGCGAGAAAAAGCTTAAACTGTTTGAAGTTACTTATCACAAATCCGATCAGATTCTTGAAGTGCTGCTGGATGAACAGCTGAAGATGGAAGAACTTGAGCAGATCTCTGCTGAGCTCTCTGAACTTCTGGATGCTTATGATGATCAGTTTGCCGATAATTACTTCCTGGATGTATCTACGGTCGGGGTTGAAAGACCGATCAGAAATGAGGAAGAACTGCTTAAAGCAGTTGGAAGTTATATCTATGTGAAGACTAAAGAAGATGAATATAATGGTGATCTTGATGCATATGAAGACGGGATCCTGCATCTTTCGCTGAAAGACAAAAACAGGATCAGAAAGATACAGATCGATTATAAAGATGTTAAAAAAGTGCGTTATGCCGTTAGATTTTAATAAGAGGAGAATTTAAAAATGAGTGGCATCAGTTTAAAAAACAAGAACTTTATTGATGGTATGAGGCTATTCGAGGAAGACCGCAAAGTCGACCATGAATTTGTGATCGAAACTCTGAAGGAAGCCATTGCCAAGACCTATCAGAAACATATCGATGCACCGGAAGCTCAGGTCAGAGTTTCAATTGAGAAAAACGAGATGCATGTCTACCATCAGCTGATGGTCGTTGATGATGAGACTGATACTTTTGATGAGACACTTGATATCCTGCTTTCCGATGCGCTTGAGATCAATCCGGAAGCCAAGGTCGGTGACATCATCGAACAGGAAGTCAATTTTGATGAGATCGGCAGAACTTCCATCAATGTTGCCAAGCAGATGCTGAAACAGCGTATCAAGGAATACGAAAAGCAGCGCGTATATGATGAGTATAAGGACAAGGAATATGAACTTATCTCCGGTGTCATCAAGACGATCGAAGACAAGTTTATTCTTGTTGATATCCAGCATACAATCGGTATCTTATTAAAATCTGAACAGATCCCTGGCGAAGTATATCGTGAAGGCCAGTCGATCAAATGCATCATCAAGGAAGTCTCCAAGAACTCCAAAGGTTCGCAGGTCGTCTTATCGCGTGCTGATGCGATGTTTGTCAAACACCTTTTTGAAAGAGAAGTTCCGGAAATCGCTTCCGGTCTTGTTGAGATCAAGGCGATCGCCAGAGAAGCTGGTGAAAGAACCAAGATGGCTGTCTATTCCCGCAATGAAGATGTCGATGCGATCGGTGCCTGCATTGGTCCAAGAGGTTCCCGTGTTCAGGCTGTCATCGGTGAGATCAAAGGCGAAAAAGTCGATGTTTTCGAATGGAATGATGATATCGGCGAATTAGTAAAGAATGCTTTATCTCCTGCTGAAGTCAATGCCTGCTTCTATGCGAG
This sequence comes from uncultured Erysipelotrichaceae bacterium, assembly GCA_902803055.1. Lineage (GTDB taxonomy): Bacteria > Bacillota_I > Bacilli_A > Erysipelotrichales > Erysipelotrichaceae > Colivicinus. The sequence goes on along the minus strand of CADCOR010000167.1, from coordinate 4,480 downwards.
CGAAAAGACTGATCCGGAAATGACCGCTGAAGATATTGAAGAATACGATAAATACAACAAGCGTCCGTTAGTTGTTGTGGTTGATGATGATAAACTTTCAGTTGCCATCGGCAAACGCGGCAAAAATGCGAAACTCGCCGTAAAGCTCACCAACCGCAAGATCGATATCAAAACACAGAGCGAGATCGATGAATTAGGTATCGATGTCGACGAAGAAGTCATGAAGTTCAAGGCCGATCAGGTCAGAATCATCAAGGAAAAAGAGAAGAAGGAATTCCTCAAGCGCCAGGAAGAAGCTCTCAAGCGCAATGCTGAATTTGAAGAACAGCTGGCAGCTCAGGATACCGGCTTTGATGAGACAACCCTTAAGGAAATGGATGAGGGCAAGGTTGAAGAAGTCGTTGCGATTCCTGATGAATCCTTAGCCAAGGATGAAAAACCGGTTGAAAAGGCTCCTGAAAAAGAAGAAAGCAAGAGCGAAGAAAAGGCTGAAGAAAAGGTTGAGGAAGTCAAGGAAGAACCTAAGAAGAAAGAACCTCGTAAGCCTTTGGCTCCAAAACCGGAATACAAGTCTAAATTTGAAGACTTCGCTGATGCTTCCAAGAAGGAAGAAAGCAAGCCGGAGACCAAGAGACGCCGCAAGAAGGACGATGAGGATCGCCGTGTAAGAGCTGAAGATCTCGAAAAGAAGGAATACGACGAGAAGTTCAAACCAGTCTATTCTGACGAAGAACTCGAAGAGATCGAAGCCCAGGAAGCTGAAGAAATGGAAAATTCCTGGATCAACGATGATGATATCGACTTCGATGAATACGAAGATTACTACGAGGAGGATTAAATGAAGAAAATTCCAATGCGCAGATGTCTGGCGACAAACGAGTCTTTCCCGAAGAAAGAACTGTTGCGTATTGTAAGGACTCCCGAAGGCGAGGTTAAAGTTGACCTCAGCGGCAAGTTAAACGGCAAAGGTGCCTATCTGTCCCGTTCTGCGGAGGCGCTGGCAATTGCCCGTGAAAGAAAAGTGCTCAACAGAGCTTTGGAAACTGATATACCCGATGAAGTATATGACGAGATCGAAAGGATCATCAATGGATGATGTCCTGAAGGTCTTAGGACTGGCTTATCGGGCAAAGAAAGTTGTTCTCGGTGAAGAGATATTGAATAAGATATCCAGAGTAAAGCTGATGTTTCTGGCTGAAGATATCTCTGCTAAGAGCCGGGAAAGATTTGAAAAGAAGTGTTATTTCTATGGTATAGATCATATAGATCAATACAGCAGTGCAGATTTATCGAAATGCCTGGGTAAAGGCAATATCAGAGCTATTGGTATTACTGATCAAGGCTTTGCCCAGAGCATCATGTCTAAAGTACAAGTGTAAAGGAGGATTGCCATGGCTAAACAGACTTATAGAAAACATCTCAATCGTAAACCTTATAAAGGTAATCAGACTTTCGAAAGAAGGAATGAAGAAAAGGTCACTTCGGTAACTTATGAAGAAGGTATTACGGTCGGCGATCTGGCCAGCAAGATCCACAAGAATTCCAGTGAGATCATAAAGATCCTGTTTATGCTTGGCAAGATGGTCACGATCAACTCCCAGCTCGATGATGAAAATGTTGAACTGGTCTGCATGGAATTCGGCATCGACGCCACCAAGGAAGAGCCAAAAGAAGATGAAGCCTTGCTTGATACGGAAGAAGATGATCCGAAAGATCTTGTAGAAAGAGCTCCGATCGTAACGATCATGGGTCACGTTGACCATGGCAAGACAACATTACTGGACTATATCCGTAATACAAGAGTCGTTGAAGGTGAGTTTGGCGGTATCACTCAGCACATTGGTGCCTATCAGGTCAAAGTTAATGGCAAGCTCGTTACCTTCTTAGATACCCCGGGACACGAGGCTTTTACTGCCATGCGTGCCAGAGGTGCCAGTGTAACAGATATCGCGATCATCGTTGTTGCGGCTGATGATGGTGTCATGCCTCAGACTATTGAAGCAGTTGACCACGCCAAAGCCGCCAATGTGCCGATTATCGTCGCAGTCAATAAGATGGATAAGCCAGGTGCTAATCCTGATAAGGTCAAGAATGCCATGTCCGAACTTGGTCTGATGCCGGAAGAATGGGGCGGTGATACGATCTATGTCGAATGTTCTGCCAAGACCGGCATGGGTGTTGAGAATGTTTTGGAGACGATTCTGGTCGTCGCAGAAGTCAAAGATCTCAAAGCCAATCCGAAGAAACTGGCTACCGGTACAGTTATTGAAGCTAAACTTGATAAGGGCAGAGGTCCTGTCACAACTCTGTTAGTTCAGAATGGCACATTAAAGCAGTCAGATTCCCTGGTTGTCGGAACCTGCTATGGCAAGGTCCGTAAGATGACCAACGATCTCGGCCAGGAGATCAAGGAAGCCTATCCAGGCACTCCGGTTGAGATTATCGGTCTAAATGATGTCCCGGTTGCCGGAGATAATTTCAAGGCCTTTGAAGATGACAAGGATGCCCGTTCCTTAGCTCAGGCCAGAGCCAGAGCTCGTCTTGAGAAGGAAAGAAATGCCTCAGCAGCTATGACACTTGATGATCTGAAATCACAGATCGACGCTGGAAGTGTCAAGGAAATTCCGGTCATCGTCAAATCTGATGTCACCGGAACAGCTGAAGCGGTTGCTTCATCCTTAAGCAAGATCGATGTTGACGGCGTTAAAGTCAATGTCATCCGTCGGGCTGCCGGAACAATTAATGAATCAGATGTCATTCTCGCTTCTGTTTCTCATGCGGTTATCTATGGCTTTAATGTGCGTCCGGATGCCAACGTCCGTAAGAAAGCTCAGGATGAAGGTGTTGAGATCAGATTGCACAACATCATCTATAAGGCTGTAGAAGAGATGGAAGCTGCCATGAAGGGTATGCTTGCACCGGTTTATGAGGAAGTAATCATTGGCCAGGCGGAAGTTAGAAAGACCTATAAGGTCTCCAAGATCGGTACAATTGCCGGCTGTATGGTTACAGAAGGCAAGATCACCAGAGACTGCGGTATCAGACTGATCAGAGACGGTATCGTTATCTATACAGGCAAACTGGGCTCTTTGCGCCGTTTTGAAAATGACGCCAAGGAAGTCGCTTCCGGTTATGAGTGTGGTATGACGATCGAAAACTTCAACGATATCAAGGAACTCGATATCATCGAAGGCTATGTCGATCAGGAGGTCAAAGCTGATTAATGGCCCGTACCGATAAACTTGATTCCATCCTTTTAAGAGAGATCTCGATGATCATCTCTCAGGAGATCAACGATCCTAAACTTGGCTTTCCGACGGTTACGGAAGTCGATGTAGCTCCGGATCTCAATACTGCAAAAGTATATGTTTCCTTTTTAGGCAAAAACTACAAGAAACGTGACGGTATTGACGCTTTGCGCAGAGCTAAGGGTCATATAAAGTCATTGCTGGCAAAAAGAATCAAAATACGCAAAATTCCTGATCTGACCTTCATCGTGGATGACACACTTGACAAGGCTGACAGGATCGAAGAATTATTAAGCAAATAGCACTTTTAAAGTGCTATTTTTTTATACAAGGAGGATTACATGAACACTAAACAGGCATTGAAGATTTATAAGAAACAGATCGAGAAGATCAAGGCTTATACACTGGTACTCGATACGACATCTTTCGATCGTCTTACGATTGCTCCAAAAGACGGCAGCACTTATCGCAACAAAATGATCTCCATCATTAATGGCGAACTGTTTGAACTGCAAACAGATAAGGAGTTTGTTGAAGCAGTTCTGTATTTAAGCAGTCAGGATCTTGGTGAGGTCATGAATAGAGAGATCGCTTTGGCAAAAAAAGCGATGGAAGATCAGCTCAAATTCACCAAGGAAGAAGCCATGACTTTCTCGATGGCTTTAATGGAGGGCAATGATGCCTGGCGTAAAGCCAAGTCGGCAAGCAAGTATGCCTTATTTGAAAAGCAGCTGCTCAAGCTCATTGATTTAAGCAAGCAGCGTGCCGCAAAACGTGATCCGAAGAAGAAAGCCTATGATCTGCTTCTGGATGATTATGAAGAGGGGATGAATCAGAAGAAATACGATGAGTTCTTTAAGCTGATCAAAACTGAACTGCTGCCGCTCATCAAAAAGATCGACAGAAAAAAGAATTATATTGATAATTCATTCTTATATAAATACTATCCGGCTGAAAAACAGGCTATTTTCATGGAAAAGATCATGAAATACATTAATTTCGATCCAAGCTGGGGCTATATGGGCTTGACAGAACATCCGTTCACTAATGGTCTGTCCCGCAATGATGTAAGGGTCACGACTCATTATTATGAACACGACATTTCGGCAGCGATCTTCTCCCTGGTTCATGAATGTGGCCATGCCTTCTATGAACATCAGGTTGATCCGAAGTTTGACAATTATCTCTACATCAAGCAGATGTCTTCCGGTATTCACGAATCACAGTCCCGT
>CADCOR010000166.1 GCA_902803055.1 uncultured Erysipelotrichaceae bacterium | reverse complement strand
AGATCCTTGAGTGATTGCTTGCCATTGCCCATTGCTACACCAAGTTCGACATAGTCCAGCATCGGTGCATCATTCTCGCCATCGCCGAAGGCCATCGTCTGTTTACGGGAGATATCTTCCTTATCCAGGAACTTCTGAATACCCGCATCCTTGCCGCCGGTCTTGGCGATGATATCAATGCCGGTATCATTCCAGCTCGTGATATGACATTTATCGAGCAGTCTATCAAGCTTGACACGCGTCTCATGATCGACGAAAGCCAGACACTGGTAGATCTTTTCACCATGATATTCTCCGATATCGGGAATCGTACCATGAGTCGACATCTGTGTCTGAATGACGACATCATCGACATAGTTGATATAGCGGTTCTTTTCACCGATCAGCACAAACGGAATTTTACCTGCTTTGAAGATACCGACCAGGACATCCATTTCACCCTGATCGATCTCGTTGCCCGCAAACATATTCAGATCGTGATCAAGACAGATATTGCCATTGAGGGTCAGATAGGCATCAAACTCAATACCATCTAACGGAAGTTTCTTTAGCTCATTGATATCACGGCCGGTTGCGACAACGACCTTGATCCCGTTTTCTCTGACTTTCTTGAGTGCTCGTAATGTGCTCTCCGGAACTTTTCCGATAGTGTGTGAAAGCAATGTTCCGTCAATGTCAAAGAAGATAGCTTTGATATCAGGATTTTCTTTGCCGGTATCTTTCTCGATATCAAACAGATCAGTGAAACCGGTCATCTCAAAGATATCCATGACATTTTCTGAGACATTGCGGAAAGTGATCTTGTGCTCAGGATTGTTTTTAATAGCCGCCAGAAAAACTCTTAAGCCGGATGATGAAACATAATTCGACTCCGACATATCAATGATTATTCTGCTGCTTTCCTTAGCAGCCTGAGTGAGTTCCTTATCGAATTCCGGAGCTGTTTCCGTATCGATCTTGCCAATCGGAATCAGAATCAGCGCATCGTTTTCTTTATTTTTCTTTACTTTCATAATAGCGCCTTACAACAATATAATATCATTCTGCAACTGGAATTTCTGCTACTCTTATAACGAAATAATCATCAGGTTCATAAATCAGACTTTCATCATAAGCGGATTCCAGCAGACTCAGCGTTCCGTTTATCCGCTCTTCATATTTCAGCAGCTCTTCACTCTTCTTACCGCTCTTTTCAGCCTCGGCAAGCAGCTCATTATAACGGCTATAGTATGCTGTGGCCTTAAGATACTTCTGTTTATCTGCCCCTGTTTTCAAGATCCCTATCATCAGTCCGTCATATTCCTTATCGGTCTTGATATAGACTTTATAGTTTGAAACTGATTTATCTTTATAGACTTTCCAGCCGTCTTCTTCATACTGTGGTTCAGGATCCCAGGAACTCAGCACTTCCTGATAGATCCCAACCTTATGCGTCGTCCCATCCCAGCTTACTTCCGTATAGGCGAAATTATCATCAGAGATATCTTTATTGGCTGTATTATCTACTATATTCATACTGTTATCCAGACTGACGTTGTTTTCCTTAAAAGCATTGCCGCTGTAGTAATCAAAAAAGACCGGCCTGATCGAATGATTGACATAGTACCAGTTATATGGTGTCGGCTTAGCTTTGGTCACCATCGCGATTGAAGTATCATAATCAAAAGAGTAAATCACACCATCATCGGCATTTTCGATCCTCAGATTATGGAAGCGAAATTTCTGCGGTCCGGCTTCCGTCACAATCTCCGGTACTTCCAGAATATTGTAGTCCTCATCAACAATAAAGCCATAGGCAGGATTTTCATATTCTTTATCCGCCGCACTTACCGTCATGTTTTTGGCCTCAACAAAAGGCAGTTCTTTGACTTCTTCAGCAGTTGTTTCTTCTGCAGGGACTTCGCCAGGATTTTCTGTCTTGCCAAAACAGCCCCAAAGCGCACACAAAACAAGCAGACATATTATTATTTTCTTCATTATTGACAAACCCCTTTACAGTTAATATTTTAACTTATATTTCCTAAGATATTTAGGCAATGGATCATAAGTTGGTATAATTGACTCATGGCTGTAAAAGATATCCTGAAAAAACTGAAACTGAAATTCATCATACCCTTTATGGCTGTTTTTCTGATCATGGCCGGGATCTTTTTTCTGACGCCTTCGATCCGCTTCAAAGAAGTCATGCCGACACTGGAAAAAGGCTTTGAATATAACCCGCTGGATTTTATCAGTAAGACCAATTGTGAAGTAAGCCTGGAATCAGAAACTTTCAAGACTGATGAAGTCGGTGATTTTGTCTTCAACTATCACATCAAGAGATGGTTCTTTGAAAGGGATGTACCATTTGCCTATAAAGTCGTGGATACGACTCCTCCGCACATCAAATTCCTGGAGCCGACGATCGTCATCGATTCCGGGGTTGAGTATGGCCGTAAAGATGTGGAAGCCAATGTGCAGATCGATGAAGGAACCTTTGAATACGCCACCGACTATGATCCGACTTTTGCGGGAATCTATACCGTTACGATCAAAGCTGTCGATGATTACAATAACGAATCTACAGCTTCCTATAATATTGTCGTCAAAGACAGCGAACCGCCGATGATCTTAGCCAGCGGTGAAAATGCCACCGTTTTAAAAGGCTCAACCTTCGATATCCAGAATCATATCGCCTATGGTGATAACGCCGATCCCGAGGTCACCCTTACCGTCGATGGCAAGGTCGATACCTCCAAGATCGGTTCCTATCCTCTGCATCTGACTCTGGAAGATTACTCGGGAAATAAAACTGAATGGGATATCACTGTTAAAGTCGTTGCCAAATTCCCGAAAGAAGAAGAAAGCGAAGATTACTCCTACAGCTTTGAAGATTTCCTTAAAGACTATCGCGGCGACGGCCGCAGCTTTGGCATCGATGTCTCCAGCTGGCAGGGGGAAATAGATTATGAAGCCGCCAGGAAAGCGGGCTGTGAGTTCGTACTCATGCGCATCGCCTATTCTGACCGCGGGCGTTTCGTACTCGACAACCAGTTTGAAAGAAATATCACGGAAGCCAAAAAAGCCGGCTTAAAGTGCGGGGTCTATTTCTTCTCTTATGATGCGACACAAGAGGAGATGCTGGGATCACTCGATAAAGTCTTTGAATACCTTGAAGGCATTGATCTTGAACTTGGCATCACTTTTGACTGGGAAGATTTCTGGTATTTCCAGGATTACAATATGAGCTTCAAGGATCTCAATCATCTCTACGATGTCTTTGAAGATACGGTCAAACGCAAAGGCTACGATGCGATGCTGTATGGTTCGAAATATTACCTCGATACGATCTGGTCTCATACCGATGAAAGAAAGATCTGGCTGGCTCAGTATTCCGATGAACCGACTTATGAAGAACCATTCTGCATCTGGCAGTTAAGTGATCATGGTACGATCGATGGCATTGAAGGCCATGTCGATCTTGATATCCTGTTTGAGACTGAATAGTGAACCTCCCATAAGCTAAAGACTTATGGGCTTCTTAAGAAGCTTGCTTTTACGTTTCCACCTGATATATATCAGGTAAGCCTTATTCTTAACGGGCTGTCCACCTGCCCTCTACCGTATAGGACACTTAAGTCCGCAACGCTACTTTTCTTTAAGATGTTTAATGCACCATTGATATCCGCATT
>CADCOR010000165.1 GCA_902803055.1 uncultured Erysipelotrichaceae bacterium | reverse complement strand
ATTGCCGGCGATAAGATTCCGGAAGAAGCTAGAATTATAGCTGTTGCAGATGCTTATGATGCAATGACCAGCAGACGTTCATATCGAGAAATAATGCCACAGGATAAAGTTCTGGATGAAATAAGAAAAGGAAGCGGTACCCAGTTTGATCCTAATTATGCAAAAGTTATGATAGAACTTATTGAAAATGATAAAGATTATCAGATGAGGGAAAAGTAAGATCAAATAGAACTAAAAAAATTCCCGATGTGTTTTTATCGAAATCAGGAATCTTTATCATAATTAATTTATATTATTTTCAGGCTGCAAAGGGATTAATTTTCATTGAGGAAGCATCATCATCTTCATGATTATGAGATTTGCCCTTGCGTTTTATTGTAATAACATATCCATTTTTATATTTCTCATCATTAGTATCAAATAATATCTTATCGCCGTCAAAAACAGATTCAATTCTATTAATGATATTGTTTATATTGGTATCATTAACTAAATTGTTATCGTCGTTATTATGTCCATTTCCTCCACTAACTGCTACTTGATATGTTCCATCAGGAAATACGGAAATATTTACAGATGTATTATTTGGCATATCGGTTTCGCTATTAATAAACCTGTTTACATTTAAAAATATTGTTTGTCAGAAATGGATTAAAATCATGATTAAGTGAGCTTAAAATATAACTATAGGCTGTCAAAATGAATAAATGTCCAGTCAGTGATTATTGCGGTGCTTGCCAATATCAGGGTATTGATTATGCTAAGCAATTACAGATTAAACAGGAATATGAAGAAAAACTTTTATCCAACTTTTGTCATGTAAATGAAATTATTGGCATGGATGATCCTTATAATTATCGGAATAAAGTGCAGTTTTCTTTTGGATATGATGATCAGAAAAATCTAATCTCCGGTTATTATCTTCCTGATTCCCATCGGCTTTTTAATGTTGATGAATGCATGCTGGCGGATAAGGGCATAAACAGAATATATAATTCAATCAAAAAGATAATCAGTTCTTTGAAGATTCCGGTTTATGATGAGAGATCGCATCGAGGATTTTTAAGGCATGTTCTGATCAGGATGAGCAATCTGAATGAATATATGATTGTCTTAGTTACGGCTGCTGATAAAGTCTTCAATATAGAGGAACTTGTTAATCAGATTATCAGATTTAACCCTGAAGTTACTACAGTTATTCAGAATATTAATTTTGAAAATACATCAATGATTTTGGGAAATAAGAATATTGTTTTATTCGGGAAGGGATATATTACCGATGAATTGTTAGGCCATAGATTCAGAATATCACCATCATCGTTTTATCAGGTCAACAAAAGACAGACTGAAGTTCTTTATGCTACAGCTTTGAAAGCAGCTGAATTAAATGCTAAAGATGTTGTAATCGATGCATATTGCGGTACAGGGACTATTGGCCTTTGTGCTGCTGATAGAGTAAAAAAGGTCATCGGAATCGAACTTAATGAAGATGCAATCAAAGATGCCAATATCAATAAACAGCTGAATGGCATAAATAATGCTGAATTTATCTGTGCCGATGCTGGCAAGTACATGCTCCAGCTTTCAAAGACAAAAAGAAAAATAGATTGTGTCATCATGGATCCGCCAAGGAGCGGTTCTGATCAGAAATTTATGTCTTCTTTAGTTAAGATGAATCCCTCAAAAGTAGTTTATATTTCATGCAATCCGCAGACTTTGAAAAGGGATCTTAATTTCTTGAAGTCCTATTACGAAATAGAAAAAATAATACCGGTTGATATGTTTCCTTTTACCAGTCATGTGGAAACGGTTGTAAAACTCATTCGTGATTTCTAAATCTATGAATAAACTCGATATGGTAAACTGCAATCCAGTAAATATAAAATATGGCAAAAGAATAAACGCTTTTATTGTGCTTGGAATCATGATCTGTTTTCTTTTTATTTCGGGATGTTCAAAAAGCAATAGTAATAGTGATACAGAAAGCGTGATGACAATGAATGATCAGAATGAAGTCAATATTGAATATCTATATTCGGAGTATCAAGTAGAATGTAAGGGAATAAAACTTCATTTAGACAGAATGGTTAAAGAGAACTGTAATCCTGATAAACAGATCCTGCTTGTTCATGGCGTTACATATTCTTCACACTATTTTGATATAAACTACGAAGACTACAGTCTTGTCCGCAGACTAGCTAAAGAAGGCTATGCCGTATGGCGTCTTGATATAGCTGGTTTTGGCCGATCGGAAAAAGTTGCTGATGGTTTTATGCCTGATTCTGATTATGCAGCTGAAGAAATAAATGCAGTTGTTGAGTTTATAGTTAATGAAAGCAAAACTGATAAAATCGATGTTTTGGGCTATAGCTGGGGAACTGTCACAACAAGCCGATTTGCTATCAAACATCCTGAGCATCTCAATCGTCTTGTCTTATATGCTCCGATTTTAAGTGGCGTGGGTGAAGCGGAAATAAGCGAACCGTTTCATATTAACAGCTGGGAACACGCGGCTGAAGATTTTCAGAAAACATCGGATGGCGAGTTTGATTTAACTGTAATAGATCCGGTTGTAATTGAAATGTTCTGTTCCAGCTGCTGGCATTACGATGGCGAATCAAGTCCAAATGGCGGCAGACGTGATATCTGTGTAAACAAATCAACAAAGCTAATTGATCTGTTAAAGATAAGTGTTCCAACTTTGCTTATATATGGTGATAATGACCCATATCTGAACTATGATCTGGCAGATAAGGCTCTTGATCAACTTCCTGAAGGATCTGAAACTGTTGTAATTCATGGAGCTTCTCATGTTGCCTATCTGGAAAAGCCTTTTTATCATGAGTTTCAGAACAGAATTGTGGATTTTCTGAAATGAGTTAAGCTTAATTTAAAAATTTTGTTAAATGTATTGCTTTCAAAAATATCAGTTTTTTTTCGTATTATAATTTAAGCAATAGTGAAATTGTATAGTCTCATATTACGTTTATCAGATAATAGAATGTAAATCTGATTAACCATAATTGAACGCAT
>CADCOR010000164.1 GCA_902803055.1 uncultured Erysipelotrichaceae bacterium | reverse complement strand
TAATCAAAGTCTGTTATATTTTGTATTCCTGCCTCTGGCCTTTTCAACCGGATATTTTTCAATGTTCTTATCCATCTTCTTATCCGTTATTTCAAGCAGATCTACATCAAGTCTGTCGGCCATATCCACAAGATAAGTAAAGACATCAGCCATCTCTTCACACACCGCTTGCTTATCATAGTTTTCGTTGTCCCATTGAAAACACTCCAGCAGTTCTCCTGCTTCAATCGCTACTGATTTAGCCAGATTCTCCAGTGAATGAAACTGATCCCAATCCCGGTCTTCATTAAACTTTCTGATCTTTAATAATAATTCCTGATAGCTGTTCATTTTTATCCTTATCTCACACCTAATTAAATGCAAACGGATTGATCTTGGCATAAACATCGGCCATTTCCAATTTTGCGTTTCTGGCATCTATATCATTCTGAAGATTTACAAAATATCTTTCGGATATTCCAAAAAACTTTCCAAGCCTGATAGATGTGTCTACAGTAATCTTTCTTCGGTCATGAAGAATATCCTGAATTCTGGAAACCGGAACATCTATTTCTTTAGCCAGCCTGTAGGCTGAAAGATTATAAGGCTTCATGAACTCTTCATATAATATTTCGCTTATTTTAGGTGTTTCAATCATTTTGGCCATATTTTGTTCTCCTCTAGTGATAGTCAGTTATTTCAACATCGCAGAAATCACCATCTTTGAATATAAAGCATATTCTGTATTGATCGTTAATGCGAATACTGAACTGTCCCGACCGATTACCCTTTAATGCTTCAAGCTTGTTAGCAGGCGGTGCTTTAAGATCCTCAAGTGTTCTTGCGTTATCGATCATCATTAATTTACGTAAAGCTGTCTTCTGTATTGAATTGGGCAATCTCCTCGAAAACTGCTGATTATATATTTTTTCTGTTTCTTTATCCTTAAAAGATTTAATCATTTCATTATCTATCTTTATTATACATATTTTACGTGTATACGTGAAACAGATATAGTTTATTCTTTTTGTTTTTATATTATCAAGTATCTTTTTTCTTCAATATGCTTTATTTAGTCTTGACTAGATACCGATTGAGGAACTTTTCAAGGAACTGGTGTAAAGTTGAAACAGCAATGCGTTTTGACAAGGAGTTTTCAAAGTTCGACAATTATGCTCAATTAAGAGGTGTGCTGCTTCTTTTTTACTGATCCGATAGTATTGTGAACAACATATTTATGAACGTTTTCATCCAAAAAACAATCGTATTTTTTTACGACTGTTTTTTTGCACTTTTTCGTTCAAAAATAAATAATATGTCTATCCTTCATTAACCATCTGCAAATAATTCAGGATACATTCCGATGCTGAATTGTTTCCACGATTTCCGATCCAATCAGAAACAGCGTACAGAAAGCAGCCAGCGCAACAACGACCACAGATATTTTCTTTACGATTCCTTTTGAAGGCACAAACCAGTGCGTTGCCAGCATAACCGCAATATACGATGTATAAATTACTGTAAACTCCCAGTCTACCCCGATCCAGGGATTGCCAAAACCAATGCCATAACCGCTGTTGATCATAAGCATCAGCAAAGAGAACAATACTGCACACAAAGTAGCGATCAAGGAGATGATCTTCCCCTTTTTGATCATGATGCAGGCGACATTAACGATGATCGGTGATAAAGGGATTAAAAAAGACAATGATTCCATGAGTACCTCTTAATTATTATTCCTATTTTATCACGCCTGACATTTTCATACTTTTCCACTTATACATCGCTCTTCCTTCCTGACTGTAAATAAACTTAAAACCATTTTGGCATCAGTCAGGTAAAAAAGATATAAAATAGAATTAAACATGAACCAGACCAGAGTCATTAAATTCTCATTTATCATCCTGCTTGTCAGCTTCCTGCTGTCGACGCTTATTTCGCTATATTCATTACATTCGATGGCCGTTCATAACCAGCGGGAAATGAATAAAGTACTGGCAGCGCAGATCTATGACACTATCAGTAGTGAGCTCGATGAACCTTTGGT